>CAJXZP010000018.1 GCA_913062955.1 uncultured Flavobacteriales bacterium
TTTAAACACCGGTTGCATATGCAATGGTTTCCACAGCGGTCTGGATTCAATATTCTCGGCATCCAAAGTAAGTCTAATGCGTTCTCTCGTTACGCCATTCGTCTTATTTGGATCTACTGTAAAGGCCG
This sequence comes from uncultured Flavobacteriales bacterium, assembly GCA_913062955.1. Taxonomy (GTDB): domain Bacteria; phylum Bacteroidota; class Bacteroidia; order Flavobacteriales_G; family Salibacteraceae; genus CAJXZP01. Next base: position 129 of record CAJXZP010000018.1, read on the forward strand.
TTAACCATCGGTTAGAAAAATGTCCTTGCGGTTCCTTTAGAAATTCGATTCCTGGTAAATGCCCTAAGTGCTTCAAATAAAAATCATAATTAGCTCTTCGCTGTTTTACCCGTAAATCAAGTACTTTCATTTGTCCGACCCCAATAGCCGCACAAATATTAGAAATCCTATAATTGTATCCTATATGAGAATGTTGATAATGAGGTGCGTTATCTTTTGCTTGGGTAGCCAAAAACTTGGCTTGAGAAACCGTATGCCAATCATTGCTCAATAAAGCACCACCACCACTAGTCGTAATAATCTTATTTCCATTAAAGCTTAAAATCCCCATCCGGCCAAAAGAGCCACATTTTTTACCTAAGTAGGTAGATCCAGCCGCTTCTGCGGCATCTTCAATAATAGGAATGTCGAATTCCATAGAAATCTCTTCCAGCTCCGTCATTTTTGCAGGCATTCCATATAAATGCACCACAATAATAGCTTTGGGTTTTTTCCCTTCCCCAATTTTCTTTTCAATGAGCTCCCGAACTAACACCGGGTCAATATTCCAAGTATCCAGTTCCGAATCCACAAAAATAGGTTTTGCACCTAAATACGTAATCGGATTCGCAGAGGCTGCAAAAGTCATCGATTGGCAAATTACCTCGTCACCTCGTTGCACACCCAAATTAACCAAAGCTAAATGTAAAGCCGCTGTACCAGAGGACAATGCTGCCGCTCCGTTTACCATGAAATACCCTTGTAGAGCCGCTTCAAACTCATGAATAGCAGGACCTGCAGGAGCTACCCAGTTTTCGGCAAAGGCATCTTGGATATTTGAAAGTTCCTCATCACCCATGTGAGGAGAGGATAGCCAGATTTTTGGGGTACTACTCATATACTGTTTATTCGGTTTCTAGTACAAGAATAGAAATTAATAGGGGATTATCGGTTTTTAACGGTAAACTATTTTAAAACAAAAAAGCAACACCTAGGTGTTGCTTTTAAAATCCATTACCTCTTTTTAGGTAAACATTATTTCAGTAAATCTTTTTCGTTCATAATAATGGGTAACCCATCTACATCTCTTATAAAAATTAGATCTTCCTCAAACTCATGTAATTTAAATGTAGTATCAAAAGATTCATCATTATCCAACAATCGTACCATATCCTCTGCAAAATTAGCTCCACCTTGGGCAAAACAGCCATTAAATGCAACCATTCGAACGTTAATTTCCGTCACTTTTGGAGCTCCATGAATATTTTCCTTTAAATCTACCGTAAAGAAACCATGTTTTTCCACGTTAGTTTTGTCCATTACCTCTTCAATAGCCTTACGAGACACTTCATATACTGATTTATCGTTTAACAATCTACCAAATGAAGTATTTCCTGTTATTCCGGAAGGAGCCACCTTAGCCATGATATAATTCACGCGTTCTCCAACTGCAGCACGAACCAACTTACCTTTGTAATACAATAGTTTACACGCCAAGTTACGCCCCGGTAAAAATTGACTCGCTAAAAACTCGGCTACACCTGGGATAATCAACATCCAGTTTTTCAATGACAACTCACTATCTACTTTCAAACTACCTAAACCACTGGAGCCAGATGTACTGCGAATCCAAAATGGGTAATGTAATTTATCTTCAATTGCCTTAAAGTCAATATTCTCAGGATCCACTCTGACAGAAGCGGGTACCACTCCAAATGGCTCCAAATACTCGGTCATCGTTGCTTTATCCACCAAAGCCTTTACCAAAGCATGATCCGGTAATATAACCTTGCAAGGCAATTCATGTGTTTTAGCACGTTTACTCCATTCCAACACCTCCAACTCGGGTTGCACAATAGCCAGATCAATAGCGTGTTTCTCTATAATTTTGGTTATTTCATCCCAATAATTATCTTCAGAACATCTTGGTATTAGGTAACTATGTTCAAATAAATCCTTTTGATACAATCCATAGGCTAACGGATTAATATCCGTACCAATAAAAGTATAATCTGAGTAATTACTTAGTTCCTTTAATGTACGCACAATACTTCTAGGTGTTGGGCCACCTACTCCGGTTATTAAAATATTCATATCAACAATTAATTCATTAAATTCACGACCTTCCTTCTTTTCCCAGATGCTAATACCGGAATTTCATTTACATATTCAATACTAATAAGCGCATCTTTACCCAAATAAACTTTAAATTCATCAATAAGGGCTTCCTCTCTTTCAAAATTCGTCTCAACAGAGAGTTTAAAGCCATATTCTTTTAGTCCCTTTTGAAAAAATTGGTATTGAAGCAATTCAGCGTAATTCCACGTCCCGTTAGTAATAACAAAAGATGAAATTAGATCTCCTTTAGTATTATATATAGCATCCATTCTTCTACCTCCTACATCCAATAAATACTCCTTAATACTCCCTTCCTCTTCTAAAGTTATCTTAGACCCCATATCCCCAGTATCGTATCTAATGATAGGCATTCCTTTATTAAAAAAATCGGTAATTACAATTCGTCCAATAATTCCATCCGCTATGGGAGTATCTTCATTAAGGTCCAGAATTTCTACATAATAACTTGCCGAATTGATTAAATACCTGTCTGACTCCATTGATGTTTGCTGGGCAATAATCCCATTTTCAACATTTGAGTAACGTGCATACACGGGACAATTAAAAGTTGCTTGAATGTTTTTCCTACCTTCGATACCTATTCCTTCCGACATGGTAATAATCGAATCTAATCGAACATCAACATGTAAATTGTGTCTTTTTACACAAGCCGAGATACTCTCTAGTGCGGAAGAATATCCTAAAAAATTTAGGTTTGATTCTTTATTCATCTCTCCTATCAATTTTTTTATTCTCAAGTCGGACAGGTTGAGTACATCCACGGGTAAAATATTCTGCACTCTTTTCAGCCACCAGGACTTTTCATTGATATTATTCCAAATTTTAAAATAGGCCAATTTATTCCCAAGGAATAGCCCTCCCATTTCACCAAAAACAATGGTATCCGCAGTATTTCTATGAACTTTTTCTTTGGATTGATATACCTTGAAAGGAAGACCTGTAGACCCACTGGTTACCACTTCTTTTAGTTGACCTATCACATATTCCTTAGAAATAAATTCACTCAAATTATTCCGTAGGTCTAATTTACTTAAAACTGGTAATTTCAGAAATACAATGGGTAAATTTTCATAAAACGAAACATTACGTTTTGTATATCGCAATATTTTATTTAGTCGCTCTTCTTGAAAAGCTGTAAATCCATTAAGGTCAAAAGAGTTTCTACTTATAGCCCTAATATCCGCTAGATTTTTAGATACGGGACTCCCTTTTAGAAAGTCTACTAATTTAAATATATACCTCCTGAACATAGTACTAGTTCTTTCCGTTAAATGGTTGCATCGGACGATGCTCCGACTGATTAACACCTTCACTAATTAGCACTTTTTTTACCGTTAGGAACAGTATTTTAATATCTAATAGTAAGGATAAATCATCTACGTAATTGACATCCAATTTAAACTTATCCGTCCACGAAATACTATTCCGTCCATTCACTTGAGCCCAACCTGTGATGCCTGGACGAACATCATGACGCCTATGTTGTTCGTTACTATATAATTCCACATATTTAAAAAGTAAGGGTCTTGGGCCGATCAAACTCATATCCCCTTTTATAACATTAATTAATTGAGGCAATTCATCCATAGAGGTTTTACGAATGATTTTCCCTAACATAGTCAATCTCTTACTATCAGGTAAAAGAACCCCCTTTTCATCTTTTTTATCGCTCATGGTTTTAAACTTTAAAATATAAAAACCCTTAAGTTTTTTTCCGGGTCTATACTGAAGAAACACAGGAGAACCCAAGTTCTGGATGATCAATAAAACTATCAACACTAACATTACTGGAGAAAAAATAATAAGTGCGAACAAACTAAAAGCTATATCTAACACCCTCTTTGTTACAATTCTATACATTTAATCAAATAATTCTTTTGCTAATTCATCCATGGATTTAAACTCTACTTCTGGCCACTTCTTTGTTATTGCTGTTAATAACTCTTGTAGCACTTTTAAACCAGTAATTCTATTTTTGACGTCTATATGCCCACAAAAATTCACTCTATGAGAACTAATAATGGCAGGTTTACCAAGGATAAAGGCCATACTAATTTGGTTCATGGTAAAACTCACCCAATCTCGGTTATCCAAAGTCGGTTCAAACACACAATTTCTATTTAAATATTTCAAGCCTACTTTTCCGACTTTTCCAGTGAAACAGAACTCTCTTTTGTACTTACCTTGTCCTTGATGTTCCAATCTAATAGCCGGAGTATCTAAAAACCGCACGCCACTATTTTTCAAAGCTCCATTTAAAATATGATGATGAGGCGCTCCAGGTGCATTAAATATGGTTGCACAATATCCTAATTGTTTTTCAAATAAATCAAGACCTTCTGTCAAACCCAATGTTAATGTTTTATTTTCTGAAATCTCTTCAAAAGAATACGTTTCATTATAATGAATATTTTCATAATAATCAACGGGCAAAGCAGAATAACTCTGGTTTAACAAACAAGTCATAAACAACGGATCTTTTTTATCCAACAACTCATTAAACAACCGTACATTTAAATGTTCACGACCATGATACTGGGGTACAAAAAACCCCTCATTAATCCCATCTTTCCATAGCCTAAAAGAATCATCATATTCTGACCCCAAGTCATTAAACGTATCTTTTACTGTTTTATAAATATACCTACCATCATGGAGTGATTTGTCAAAATCAATGTTTGCCATATTAGCATAAGGAGTAAAAATAGCGGATTTATTTTTAGCATCTTTTACTTTATACAAAACCTCAAATAACATTTGTAAATCCTCCGTGGTTTCTAGGCTATCATATTGATCAAATCGACTTCGATTAACGTCCAATCCACCAATTCTCATTTTTTCTCGTGATGCTTTGGAATGAATTCGAACATTTCCGTAATCATCCACAGCAAATGCCACCATTTTTTTTGATGATGTAGGTCCTGGGATATTTTTAAAAAACGCAAGAATTTCCTCTTTCATAACTATAATTCTGATATTAACCGATCATACTCTTTCTTAATAGCGAGTTGCACCTCTTTCCGTTCATAATTTCGGATAATTCGTTCACGAATTTTTTCAGAAGACATCAATCCTACATTAGACCTTATCATAAAACAAAATGCCTCTCGTATTGCACCGATACTCTTGGGCTCAATCACCCACCCATTTACCCCATTTTCAATAATTTCATTGCATCCATTTATATCGGTCACAATACAAGGTAATGCCATAGCTCCCGCTTCCATTACCGCATTGGGGAATCCTTCTCGGTAACTTGGTAAAACAAAACAATCTGCCAATTTATAAAAAGGTCTAACATCATCAAATCGTCCAAGTAGTTTAATTTGAGGGTGAGATTCAATCACCGAAATAATTTCCTTATTTAAAAGTCCATTTACTTTTTCAAAAACACCAATCAAAACCAATTCAGAATCTCTATTGGTTTTCTGGAAATCAACAAAAGAAGTAATCATTTCCACGATTCCTTTTTCTCTCGCTATTCTACCCACAAACAAAAATACATACGCAGTAACCCCAATACCATAGTTTAAACGTAATTCTAATTTACTTGGTAAAAGTAAGGGGTCAAACCAAGTGGTATCCACGCCATTTGTAGATCCATTCAATAACACAGTGGACTTGTTTCGGGTGGTCATGTTTTTGGCCAAAATATAATCATTTAAACCCTTGGAATTAGGATAAATATGAGTGGCCAATTTGTAAGTTAATTTTTCAAAAATAAGAACAAGGTAATATTTGGGACCACTTAACTCCATTAACGGCATTCCTGTTACCGTATGAATTCTAATTGGCACCCGTGAAAAATAGGCCGCCATCATCGATAATAATCCTGCTTTAGGAGTATGAGAATGTACCACTGTAGGTTTTTCCTTTCTAAACATTCTTATTAAACGACACAGTGCTAATACATCCTCTTTTGGGCGAATATTCCTTTCAATTTCAACCGCTCTCACAGTTACTTGCTCCCTCTCTTTTAACGTATTAAAATGAAGGTTATCATTACCCGTAATTGCAATAATATTATAAAATCGATTTAAAAATGAAAGCTGCCCCTTTAACACAATATTCATGTAAATTGGAACGGTAGCCACTCTAATAATTTTTATTTTATTAGAACTGATCATTATACGAGTTTAAAACAGTCAAAATTTTTATCATTTGCAATTAATTACCGTCATTATCAATATTTGTATTCAAATAATATATGATTACCAGCTAACGTGCCATTAAGAACACGCTAAGGCAATTGAAAGCCTGTCAAATAGACGCTCCCCTAAGTATCTGCGGTTTAATTTGTAACAAAATTCATTTAAATATAGTTGTAGGTATTTTCCTTCTATTTTGTGATAAACACCTAGAAAATTGCGTTTTGCATTACTTATCGCAATATGAACCCATTTTAAAGTAGAGTTGGTAGTCTCTTTAGTGGATTGTTCTGAGTAATGAGCCTCAACCAGATCTGAGATATCCACATAACTCTTGCTTTTATCAGTAAATACGATTAACATATCATTTATATTTTCTTCTAAATACTCGTTAATAGATTCGGCTTTTTGTGTTTCTAATACTTTCATCTTGAAATACCCTGTATAGCTCGTTTTCTCCCCAGTCTCAATATCTACTAACGGTATAGATTCCGCTAAAACTGCCACGTTTTTCTGCTTCTGACTCCCTTTTCCTCTTTTTAGTTTAGTCCCTTTTTGGAGTGGCTATTGAAAAAAAACCTTCGTCCATTTCTATACTGTCTTTGAGGTTATACAGTGAATCTCGTAAACCCATAGCCGTTCTTATTTTATGCATTAATACCCAAATGGTATCGTACCTTGAATGGTCAAGTTGGCGTTGTAGTTCTGAAGCTGAAATCCCTTTCTTGGAGAAGCTCATGAATGCCATTGCAAGATACCATGTTCGAACTGGTAAATTCGAGGCTTGCAGTATTGTTCCGCTTCTCAGGGTAGTTCAAAAACCACATCCAGTACATTGCCATTGTTCCTTGTTTTTCAGCCAGTAATGTATCTTTGATTTACACTTTTCACCTTCTTTCTCTCGTAATTCCTTGAAATTTTCCCGACAACTTTGTTCATCTGGATAAATCGATACAAATTTTAGTATATTCATGATTCCTAATTTCTCACAAACAAACCGTCACAGACCATAATGGATTTACGGTGTGGTATCTTTACGGGGAATCATAAAATCATATCCTCTTCCGCTAAATTAATCCTTTATTATTCTTTTTAATATAAGCACCCAAAAACATGGAAAGTATATTTAAACCAAAAATCTTATAAATAACCAGAATCCATCGCCCTTTTTTAAACTTTGTATATTCCAATAGATAAATTATTTTTTTTATTCTTGGGGCTAATAATTCTTTGTGAGATGTGTCTCCCAGATTATATGTTAAGCCAATTGCTTGAGATAAAAGATACGATAAGTACGAGAATATTTCGTTTTTAATAGACTCATCAGCAAACTTTATCATAAGAACTTCAATGGTATTAATTAAATCTAAAACACCCTTTAACCCCACCAATGAGGTCGCAGAATTTGGACGTAAAACTCTGTATACATAAAACACTTCAGATAGACTGTCAAAGGACTTTAAATATGGGAAAATTGTGAGGAACCACTCAATATCCTCAGTATTCTTCTTACCCACCTTAAAAAAAATGGAATTTTCTATAATAATGTCCCTCTTAATACAAGCCAGATAAACACTTGTAATGAATGCTCCATTTTTCATGAAATGTTCAAACATTTGCGAGTTTGATTTTTCATAAAATTCGAAGCCATTAAAATATGAATTGGGATATATTAATTTTCCACTATCATAAAGTTTCATTTTTTTAAAATAAATAATGTCAGAGTCCCGCTCATCTATTTTATTCATGAGACACTGCATCCAATCCGTACCATCCCAGAAATCATCACCATCAAGGAACATTAAATATTTCCCAATAGCTTTTTGGATTCCCAAATTTCTAGCGGAAGACACACCATTGTTCTTTTGGGTATATACTTTAAACCTAGCATCCACTTTCTCAAATTTCCTGCAGATTTTTAAAGAAGAGTCCTGGGACCCGTCATCCACAAGAATAATTTCTATATGTTCACTTCTTTGAATTAAAATGCTTTTCAAACATTGATTCAGATAATTCTCTAGATTGTAAACAGGAACAACAATACTTATTAAAATATCACGCATTTAAAAAAATTAAATCAAATAATTTTGAAGTAATGAATTCTTCACCATACTTCTTACTCTCAATTTTAGCAACATCACCAATCTTTTTTCTGTGATTTTCATTTTCAATTAACTGATCAATGGCCTGCGCTAATTTCTCAGTATCGCCCTCATCAATTAAAACTCCACTCACTTGATTATCAATGATTTCTTTAGGTCCGGAGCTAAAATCAAATGATACACAAGGAGCTCCATAAGACATTGCTTCTATTAAAACATTAGGGAACCCTTCACTTCTTGAAGGAATAACAAAAATTCCTGCTTGTTTATAAAACTGAGAAACATTATTCTGTTTCCCTTTAAAAACAACACGATCCTTTAAGTTTAATTGATCAATTAATAAAGTTAAAGATTTATCTTCATTTGCATTACCTCCAACAATGAATAATGGCCAATTATTTTTCACCTTACTTAAGGCTATAATTAATCGATCAAACCCCTTAAGAGGATCATTTAAACGACCAACTGCTAATATGAAATTTTGTCTTTCATATATTGGCTCCAATACAGGCTTCTCTAAAATATTTGGAATCACCGCCAATCTAGAACTTCTGTAATATTTTTCTTGAAATTTTAAAGCTTCTTCTGTTTGTACCATGATACCCATGGGCGAATTAATCGCAAAAGCTACCTTATTAAAAAGGTTCAGTTTACCCCCCCATTTATAAAATGGACTAGATCTCTCCGATATAAAGAAAGGAATTGAAACACCAACAAGGGAGACAGCTACCAAGGCTCCATAAAACTTATTATAAACCAATATAGTATCTGGGTTAATTGACTTAATATTCTGCCTTAAGTATTTTATAGTACCTAATATATTTAACCTTGTAACTTCCGTTTTGGGTTCATACAGAGATATTTCTTTTTGCAATTTAAAGAAGTGTTTCTTTTTGAATATGGTAACTACAGAAACTTTACCAACCGAGTGGACTAAGGCATTAGCCATTTGACTAGATGCTTTTTCCATTCCCCCCAAACTTAAACAGGGACTAACAATAAGAATGTGTTTATTTTTCAATGTTAGAATAATTGGCTATTACTTGACTCAAATAATTCGAGTCTGTAGTATTATCTACAACCCTTCCTCCGGAAGCTTCTGAGGTATACTTCCCTGGGATTTTCATCTTTTTGGTAGCTCCTCTTAAGAACCATTCATATTCCACATCCACATTTCCAATGTCCACCGCTTGATAACCATTGCGAGCTAATTTAAAAGCCAATATTTTAGCGGTGGGTCCCATAGCTATAAGAAATAAAACATTTTTTGGTTGCTTAATTGCTTCCTGATATAGTAAATTAACGTTCTCAAATGCATTATGAACAGGACCTAAAATTCTATTTACGGAGCGTGCATATTTAAACAAATCATTACCCATTCCTAATCTACTTTTTTCACCTTCAATTAGAACGATATCTCTACCCTCCCAAATCTTCATTACCTTTTGAAAAAGCCTTCCCGAATCACTGGTGTCTTCATAATCCATATATAATCGAGTCATACTTGCATTATAATATTTCTTTCCCGTAAGCAAATGTTTTTTTAGACGTGGGTAAATCCATGCGATTTGCGACCTCCAAGTAAGCTTAGCATCTTCCTTTAAGTTATTAAGGGAATAATAACCAATAGGTAAACCTACTAAAATTTGTGAGTTATCTGAACATAGAATTTCAATCATTCCTTCACGAAGTTCTCTACTCTGTGTCTGATAAGGTAAGCTCAATTTATCAATAATAAATAAGAATTCACTATCCCCAAACCGACAAATACTAACCTTGTCTTTTATAATTTTATCTAAAGTTTCATCAATGGATTTTACTTTGGGTAAAGGAAATAATTTTATAATTAATGGATATAGCCCACTTAAACTATATTTGGCAACTTTTCTTATCGGCCCAAAGGCTTTACCGTATCTAATATTCATGAGAACAGCTTATTTTTTTAATATATATTTTGATACCAATTCATCAATAATCCAATGGGTAGAATTAAATTGCCCCTTATGCCATTGTAAATTCTCATCCCAATAACCTGGACATTCTTTATACGATTTATGCGCAAAACCATAATTTATTTCTACAATTAACGGAGCTTTATTTTTATCAAACACAAAATCAAACGCTACACATTGACCCTCCATTTTTTTTGTAACATCAAATGCTACTTTTATGCAGTCCAAATTTATTAAGCTATGATCATATTCAATAATCCCACTTCCAGATGCTCGAAAATCACCCTTATTCACCATTCTTTTTATAGCAAAAGCTTTGTTCCCAATTACAATTACCCGGGTATCATGATCATTATCAGGTATAAATTCCTGAAAGTAAGCATATCCCTTTTCATTGCCTACCGTTTTTTCAAATTGCGTTGACATAAACAATCTCCGAATACTCTTCAGTACCGCCACATAATCCTTATTGGATTTAAAAGATTTAAAGTTTCGTTGTAGATCTCCCCATTTATCATACGATTTAAACCCTTTATTAAATGCTTTTCTAATAATATTCCGAGCCTCCTTTTTAGTTCGAATAAGCTTTACATTAGTAGAGCCAGCACCACCTCTTAACTTAAACACTTTAGGGAAGTCCACTTTTCCAACCCAATCCAAAGCCGTCAATTTATCATAAAAAACGTAATTCTTAGGTATGGGTGCATGAATAGCCTCTAATAAATACTTTTGCCCAACCTTATCGTCAAAGTGCCAAGCCGTATTAAAGTTTGGAAATACTATTTTACCACTCTGTTCCAGAGCAAAAAGAAGCCCTTTTGCAAACAAAACGTCCTTAGCATTGGTATGATGATGGTGCCATAAGACAATGTCGCAATCTTCTACATCTTGAACAATGGTTGAACTATAACAATCTATTATTTTAAATGAAATATGTTGTTGTTCACAATACGCAATCCAGTCGCTACTGAAATCAGATTTAGATGGATGGATGGCTATTTTCATTATCTAATAATTTAATAAGTATATCACGATGTGATTCACAACGAATCAAGTTTAATAACAATTGTTTTTTTCCATTTTTCCAAGGGCTCGGTAGCATTCCTTTTGAAAAGAGTCTATGTAACCATACATTACTATAAGGTTGAATAAAGTGGTTATATTGTTTCTTTTTGGAATCCATAAATGCATCAAACCGATTTCTCAACTCATCATCATCAGAAACGAGCCGATCCAATTCATCCGATCTACTTTCAAAGTAGTCTCTCACATTCTGAGGCAAGGTATCCGTAAACATTAATCCCTCAAAATTTTGTAAAAAAGGCCGAAATTCAATTTGAATAGGATTATTCTTTTCCAATTTCAAAACTGCAATAACCCCGAGAGACCAATCAATATTTTGCCCTGGCACATTAAACAAAAAGTTACCAAGGCCAAATGCAATGGGCTTATCTTTATAGTATTCATACCCATTAAAACAATGGGTATGGTGCGCAATCACCGCATCAGCACCCGCATCAATAAAAAAACGTAAGGTCTCCTTAAACCGTACACTTGGATAAAGGTGAGTTTCATTACCTCCATGCACAATAACAATAATTTTATCCGTTCGTCCTTTTAATTCTAAAATCGTTTTCAAATTCGAAGGGAAATCTATGGCATTTGCACCCACATCATCAATTTGTATAAATTCATTTTCCGCCACATTCACAACTCCAATTTGCATCCCTTTTATTTCAAATACCTTTGGACGATTCATTTCAGACACCTTGGTAGCAGCACCAATATGCTGCACACTAGCCTTATCCAAATTCATCAAGGTTTCCTCCAATCCAACCGTCCCATGGTCTAAAATATGATTGTTGGCCAAGGTTAATAAATCAATTTTTAGTTTCTTAATAATTGGAATAACCGTTTTGGTCATTTTTAAATTTGGGCCAAACTTATTTGCCGGATTTCCTAAATTAATAATCGGTGCTTCCAAATTAATAATTTTAAAGTCTACTTCATCCAAAACTTTACGTAAACTCGAACAAACGGAATCATCAATTCTTTCAACTTCTCTTATTCCCACATAAAAATCCCCGCCAATGGCAATTTTACATCCCATCTTACAAAATCTTTTTTAATAATTGTGCTGAAGTTACAAACTCCACTTCAGGCCATTTAATAGTTATCTGATTAAGGAGTTCATCTAACCCTTCCAAATTTTCATTCCTATTTTTTAAACTCATACTCCCCGAAAAGTTAACTCTGTGTGTGCTAATGGTTACAGGAACTTTCCGTTTGAACGCACTATCTACCTGCTGTAAGCAGTTTTTCACCACCCGTTTTTTGTCAATGCCTTCAAAAGGTTCAAAGAACGCATTCCTAATCAAATATCGCTGCCCGAAAGAATTTATTTCTCCCAAATAATGCATCTTACTTTTACACTTATTTATATTTGCCAATTGATACTTTGGTTTAACTTGACTCTGGATCCCTTGAATACCTTTAACACCGCATTGGGCTAATGTTTCCAATAGTTCATCACCCCATACATAGTTAGGTGCAATAAACGTATCACTTTTATAACCAAATAACTTCTCAAACATAGAACTGGCTTCAATTATGGATTCCTTTCCAAATTTCAAGTCCTCTTCGTTATCATAATCAAAGGCTGCAAGAATACTATTTTGAATAGATGGAATCAAATAGGTACCTAAACCAAAAACTTTATGGTCGAATGCTTTTAGTAAATGTTTATTCCCTCCTCGTAATAAACCTAACCACCTAGGAACATTTATATGCTCTCTTCCATGTAATTGAGGATAAAACAAACCTTTTTTAATACCTTGATGCCAAGCATCAATTGCTCCACTATGTTGCAGAGAATTGTTTAAGGTCTCCGTAAACAACTCATAATGATATTCCTCAAAATTAGAATCTCGAATATTATCAAAATTAGGGTTTGTCATTATAGTATTTGCCGTAATTATTGGAGGTTTTCCGTTACCCCCTTTATGTTTATTTAAGACTTCAAATAAAGCACTAAAGTCATTATGGGTTAATAAACTATCGTAATTTTCAAATACTCTATTAGGTAACTTACCCCAATGAGATTCTAATTTCTTCTTTGTTTCAAAATTAGGCATTCTATTATTTCCCCAATCATCAGACTCAATAACCACCAACTTTTCCGATAATTTTTTATCCTTCATTTTGAAATATTCACTTTTCAATTTTGAGATGGATTTTCCAATAATGTGCATACTTTTATTCTTAATATATTTTTTTAAAAAAATAGGATAGCCCATTTAAAAAACATTACCTATTTATAGATAGTTACATACTAACCATCCATTATTTCCATTAGCTTAAAGAATATTGACTCACTGAAATTCAATCGACTAAACTTGTAACAGAATTCATCAATCTATTTATTTAAAATAGTTTAAATTCAGAAACACAAATTTCATTTGTATTAGCGCTAAAAACATAAAGTTTTCACACTATTTAGTGGATTGTTTCTATCCAGAAAAAATCAGCCAAAAACAATACTCATATCACGTTCCAATTATTACTCACTAAACGAACTAAGACATCGTAATTCTAACAAATTCAATAAAAAAATTGGAGACAAAAAAATAAATAGACATAATTTCATGAGTGGCAATCAAAGCCATAACACCATAACCTAAACTAACAGGCACTAGAATCTTTAGATAATTCAAGAATATCGTATTAAACCGGTTAGTAGAAAATATCAAAAAGAACAAAACAATTCCAAAAAAGCTACTGATATAAACATACCTCTCACCTTGCGAAAAATAAAGCATTTGATTAGATAAACCGAGTAACAAAATACATATGGAAAAAAACACCTTTAAAGTACTATTGGATAATAATTTCTTTCTATAAATAAACACAAGAAAAAGCCCAAAGGGTATTAAAATTCTTTTGGCAAAAAAATCAAAAATCTCTAATGTCCGCAACTTCCAGTTATGCCCAGCATTTCGAATTTCATATCTTAGATCCATACGTTCTTTTGCATCTGAGGTTCCATAAGACTGATATTTACTTTCGACCGCAGTTCCTTCAAGGATTGAATTATTCGATTGAACAAAAGGTAAAATACTATTAAATGGGACGAGAGAAAATAAAATAAAAAATATTATAGAAGGAATTATTTTATTCTTGAAAAGGAGAATAAACACAGGAATAATCAAAAAAACAATCAATCCAACATGGAAAAATGGAGCTATCCCTAATAAGTACAAATGTTTTTTATTTAAGGATTTAGTATAGTTAAAAAGATGATAGATAATAAAAATGAGTCCAGAAAAAAATGCGAAATTTCCAATGGTTCTAATAGAATAAAATAAGATAACAGAAATAAAAAAAACATCGCCAAAAAGAGAATGTTTTTTAACATTAACATATTTGTGTATTTGATAAATTGTTTGTACTAAAAAATAACCGAAAAACCCAAAATAAATAGCGAAAATGAAATTATGGAAGCTCAGAATAGGACCAAAAAACACATTTCCCAACAAAACAAAAGACTTGCCCTCAACAAATCCAAAAACATAGCCAAAAGCCTCAGACAAAGACATATCTGACTCGAAGTAAAATCGTTCTTTATACCTATCCAAATCGCCAACAGGTAATGAGGTTAATCCCATGAAAGCAAAAAACATTACCAATAACCTTCTACCAAATGGGTATTCAAAATATTTAACTCCTGAAATCAAACCTGAAAATGGCCAAACTAAGAACAGAAGAAAAAGAGCATTTTTCTTATTCATTCAGTCCTATGTTTTTCAATAATTTGCATCGGATCACTAACCAATTTTATGTGAGGCATAATGGCCATATCCGATTGATTTAAGGCTTTCGCATCTAATTTCTTGAAAATGGGATAAGTGAAATAATACTTACAAAATACATTATTTGTTATCAAAGCCGTAGACCAACAACTTAAAACAATAGAGTTTCGTAAACTTAATAAATAAAACTCAGCAGGAACATTATTATTTATTATTTGAATATTTTTAAGGGAAGAATAACGACTGGCACCATCCAACTTATTGATAGGGTGAAGCTTGATAAACAAAGTCCTTTTATATAGCTTCTCAAATGACCTAAGAAATTCTAATTCTGCATTTCTCATTCTTTCTGTCCAAAGTGGTTGGCTAACATAAAACAAAATCCCATCCGAAGGAATATTCAAGTTAAAATCAAATGCGTTAACACAATAAGAAATGGAAGAGGCATCAAATTCAATTATTGCCTCTAATTTTGCTTTACTCTGGTTATGAATAGCATCAAAACACTCTGGATTTGTCAACCACAAGTTATCGATATACCACTGGTTTCCGTGCCTGTAATATTTAGAAATAAGAAACTTATTAGGTATGGCCTGTTCAAGAAACACTTTTTTATAGTCTTTGAAAGTGTCAATTATCATTGAAACAAACTCATGAGATTTTTGAAACTTAACGTAAACGGCATACCCATCTTGAACCAAATTAATGGTTGTATTCCTCTTACTTTTTAAATTAGAAGCTATTAGATTATTCCATATTTGGGTAGGTTGGTAATAAAAAAAATTATGAGTATCTTCTTTGATTAGCTGTTTAAATAATAATTTATTCATAGGTCCACTATGTATTTCAAACCTAATATTATCATAAACCTCATTTAATCTTGAAACTTCAAACAATGATGAAAATCTATTTTCAAGTTTTGTGATCAAAATTTCATTATTCCAGTTTACATTATTAAACTTTTCATAAATAATTTTCAAAGCAAGTAACAGATGATATTCTGTATGAACTAAGAACAGATTCCGTTTTAAATTACCCGTATTTTTAGCTTTCATTAAATATTCCAATTTTTTCTAAGAATTCCAATAACTTCAAATTTCAATAAAAAAGAAATCAGAAAATAAATTGCCAAAAAACAACCCGCAACTAACAAAATATCTATTCCAATTGAAAATCGATCAAAGAACCTACTCTGCAAAATATAAAAAACAATTCCTAAAATAAGATTTAAAATAAATATGGAATAAGTATCATTCACTAATCTTTTTATTCCATACGAAAAATATTTACTTACATACCATGATGAAACAAGAGCGGAAACAACATTAACTCCGATCAAACAATAAATTATTTGTGTAATTCCTAAATGCATTACGGACAAAATTAACGCTAAAAGAAGAATATTTTGTAAAACAGAAATCGTAAGTAATAACTTTCCTTTCCCCAACAACATAAATAAATTTTGGTTAAACCTTATAAGAGGAAAGAAAATAGATGCAATTAACAGTAATTGAAAATATGGAACTGAGGCGGACCACTTTTCCGTTAGTAGCCAAATAAATAATGGTTCTCCTATTACAAACGAAATAACCTGTATAGGTAACAACACATAAAAAACCATTTGTAATATATTTGAATGAACTTGGACTACAGCTTGATTGTTTCTTGACGCACTAATTAATGGATAGGCCACCCTATTTAATCCATTAAAAACGAATTGAGTAGGTAAACTCTCCATACTCTTTGCTCTGGAATAAAAACCTAAATCAGTAACAGAAAACACCTTACCAATTACAATATTTTGTACATTATTTGCCACACCTTGTAACAAACTAGTGATCATTAATTTTGAACCAAACCCAAAATGAAATCTCAGTTTCGCTTTATCCAAACCAAACAAAGGTTTCCAACGTACGAAATAAAATAATAGCAAAATAGACATTACAGAAAAAGTCAATTCCTTCCACACCAAACTCCATATTCCGTATCCATTATAAGCCAAAAACAAAGCTAGAATGGAACTTATAACCATACTTGGAAATTGAACATAAAATTGTTCCTTAAACTTTAGTTTTCGATTTAACATGGTAGAAGGAATCATCGAAAAGGGGTTTAGAAGTAGAATTAAACCCATTATCCGAATTAGTTTAGATAATATTGTTTCATTATAAAAATTGGCAATTGTTGGAGCTGTAAAAAAAAGAACCCCATACAATACAATTGCAAATAGAATATTCAATGTGAAGACAGTTGAGTAATCCAATGGACTGATATCCTTAACTCTTATTAAACTCGCACTAAATCCTCCATTCGCAAGTGTTTTGGATACATTAATAAATACAGCAACCATCCCAATAAGGCCAAAAGCCTCGGGCATTAATAATCTAGCAAGAAAAATGGAAACTAAAAAACTAGTAATTTGTGTACTTGCCTGAATAACAAACGACCATTTAAACGTTGAGCCTCCCAAACTAACCTTTCAAAAACTGACCTTCTCGTTCCAATAATAAGGAAGCTAATTCAAAATCAATAATATCATCAATATCTACAGAACTCAATTTGTCCATTGGGTATTTTATTAACTTATTAAAATCATTGATTTGTTTAGACTCCAAACTTTTACTATTTATGATATAAATAGCACCATTTAACTCCCAAACTTGTGGGCAATCTTGTCTTCTGGTAAATGCAGACTTCTTTGATTTCTCTAAAAACCCACTCTCATTTTCTTCAAACAAAACATAATAAGGGTTTGCATCGGTTTTTTTTACAGAAACCACCATATCAATATCCTCAGAGTACATTTCTAAAGCAGACTTAATGTGAATAGAAGTTCTTAAAGGAGAAGTAACTTGTAATAATATCACGACATCTGGTTTACCAAAATTAATTGAATAATAATCTAGAGCGTGCATTAAAACATCCTGAGAACTTGACGTATCAGTGGCCAAGGCAACAGGTCTTAAAAAAGGTACAATTAACCCTGTTAACTCGGCTACAGTTTTTATTTCAATAGAATCAGTACTTACAATAATGTCAGAGTCATCAAATACTTCACGTGCAGCTTCAATAGTATAATGAATTAGAGGTTTACCATGAAGTAATTTAATATTTTTCCCTGGTAACCCTTTAGACCCTCCTCTAGCGGGTATTACAACTAATTTTTTCAAAATTGTATATGCTTAATATCTTCTTGAGCCTGTTTAAAATCTTCATGCTTACCAATATCCAACCAATATTGACGCATTGGGAAAGAAATCAATTTCCCTCCCTCCTTTATTAACTGCTCCATCAAATCAGTCGCGTTAAAAAAAGTATTAGCAGGGATTTTATTTAACACCGCTCTTTTCACCAAATAAATACCTCCATTAGAATAATAGGTATAGGTAGGTTTTTCTTTAAATGAAATTACATGGTTATTACTTGTTTCCATTACAGCATAGGGAATATTTACATGGTAAGGAATAGTCACAACTGACATGTCTGCACCTTTGTCAATAAAATCTAAAAAGAAGTCTTCGTAATCCAAATTAGTCAAAATATCAGAATTTGTGATTAATACATAATCATGCTTAAAATCACTAATTTTACTCAGCGCACCTATTGTTCCCAATGGTTCGGTTTCCCACACATATTGCATATTTATTCCTCTACTCGCTCCATCAGCAAAATGAGATTCTAATTGTTCTCCTAAAAAACGAACAGATAGCCAATAGTCATCTACACCAAATTTTCGTAATCGATCAACATTATGATCAATAATAGCTTTACCTCCCACCTTTAACAATGGCTTAGGAGTGGTATTCGTTAATGGTTTTAATCGTGAACCTAATCCACCTGCCATGATCACTGCATCAACAGGCAAATACGATTTTTGAAACCTAAAATTCAACACATTAATAACAACCTTATTGGAATCCAGTATTGGTATTATCCTAAAAAGATTATCTCTTAATGCAATTATTTCATCAATACTATAATTCCCCTTAATAATATATTTTGGATTCTCCTTCATGAAAGCCACCACGGTATCAGTCATTGTTAAGTTCCGTAAAAACCCCCTCCTAACATCTCCATCTGTTAAACTACCAATTAATTGCCCCTCATTATTTACAGCAAATAAAATAGCATCAATGGCTAATTTATCGAGTTTTTCCAAAGCCGCTTTTATTGGCGCATCAACCAATATTAAATACTCACTATAATGTCTCATCTACAAGAATTTTTAATATTTTTTCTGCAGTACCTTCTTGACTATATTTATTGCTACCAAGATACCTTCCATTTTCAACAGCTTGTTGAACACTCATCAATATATCACCTTCACTAAACTCACAATTAATCACATTGTCACTTTGTAACCTTCCCTTTTGCCTATCTCCAACATTAAGTACATATTTACCAAATGTAGCCGCCTCCAGAATTCCACTTGACGTATTACCTAATAGGAATTCGCAAGAGTTCATAGCCGAAAAATAATTTTCCTTTCCAAAACTTGTTACCACAGAAATATTTTCAGGATGATTAATCTTAAGCTGTTTAGCAACGTCTCTATACAAGCTTCCCATTGTATCAGCATTTGCTAATGTAATTACAATATGAAAATTCGCACAAATTTTGCTTAAAGTAAATAACAGGATTTTACAAAAGCCCGTATTTTTCTCAAACCCAACAGTTTCAGGATGAAAAGTAGTTAAAATAAACTTCTTTTTCGGGATGTTAAATTTTTCACAAACACTAGTCCAATCTGGTAAACTATTTATCTCTAGACCATCCAAACTCAAAGCTCCCACGTTGTAAATTTTATCAGAGCAACCTATTAACTGAATTAATTTATCTTTAAATATATCCGCAGCGACAAAATGAAGCTTTGATGCTAACGATATTTGGTGCCGATAAATATTATCAATTGCCCCAAGAGTAGTTTCACCTCCGTGTATATGCGCAAAATTGACAGTAAACGGAATACCAGATTGAACAGCTGCACTCATTTCAAAACGATCTCCAAGAGCTAGTACCCAATCATAACTATTCTCAGCCCAATAACTTCCAAAGTTTTTAATTAACTCCCCATATCCAATAGTAATATTTTCAACAGAGTCACCATCAGGCATCCCTTCAATAATATCTATTCTCTTATATTTATCATTACGAATAAATTCTAAAGTATTTCCGTGTTTATCTAGTAAATGCATCCCATATGCAATTATTACTAAGTCAAAACGATTATCATTATTTAATAAACTCAACAAGGGTTGATAAATTCCATAGTCGGCTCTTGAACTTGTCAATACTCCAAGTCGCACCCTATTATTAAGAGAAATCATTTAATGATATTTGAGTAAGTGCTAGTACATTTTTATTAAGTTTCTTTCCATAAAGAGAGTTAATTACCATTGGAGAAACTCCATTCCCTGGTCGCAATGCAACCAAAGATGCGGAGTTAATAATCTCTCCTTCTAATAAACCTTTAGAATAATGCAAACTTTTTCTTGCTATGCTCAAATTTTTCATCTCACTCTCTGAAACTTGTTTCTTTCCATTCCCGCTAATTGCCTTTTCTATATTACGAATAGCCTTGACCATTTCTTTAAGTTCATCAGGTTCTAATGAAGCCTTATGATCTGGACCAGGTAAACTCCTATCTAAAGTAAAGTGTTTTTCGATAATCTTAGCTCCAAGGGCCACCGCAGCAACAGGAACTTCAATACCTAATGTATGATCTGAATAACCAATACCGACATTATATTTAAACCCTATGGTATTCATTGCTTTCAGGTTAACATCTATCATAGGAGTTGGATACTCGGTATTACAATGTAATACGGAAATTTCCTTTAAACTTAACCCCTCAGATGTAAGTACTTCTAATGCATCTCCTATCTCAATTATGGTAGACATTCCTGTGGATAAAATAACCGGTTTCTTAAACCCTGCCAATTTTTTTAGATACGGATAATTGGTGATTTCTCCACTCGGTATCTTATACATTTCAAAACCTAGATTCTTTAAAAAATCTAATCCATCAATGTCAAAAGCAGTAGAAAAGAAAGAAATATCCTTGCTGTTACAATAATCTATCAAAGTCAAGTGGTCCTCGTAACTTAACTCCAGCTTTTTAAGCATCTGATATTGAGTATCCTCCTCACCAGACATATTTGCAATTTGATATTCTGCTTTTTTTGCTACACGACTAACCAATTTATCTGCCGTAAAAGACTGAAATTTAACAAAGTCAACTCCGGCATCACACGCAACATCAATTAACCTTTTCGCTGAATTCATGTCCCCGTTATGATTAACTCCCGCTTCAGCTATAATTATTACTTTATTCCTCATCCTAATTTATCCCCTACCTTTAAAGTTGTATCCACCTCTAGTAATTCAATAAATGAATCCTTAGTCTTAACTAAATAACCATTGACCGTTTTCTCAATAATTTGTCCAGCTGTATTCATATATGAAGGCGCCTGAGATATAAACCTAGCTTTGTTAATTTTCACTTCATGCCCATTTATATATGATCTCGCAATAGGTCCAGGTGTACAAATTGATCTAATAAAATTAAATATTTCTCTTGAACTTTGATTCCAATTAATAATTTCATCACCTACCCCTCTACCACCACAATAAAACCCAATAGGGTGAATGGTGTTTTGCTTTACCCTATCGTACTTTCCTATTTGAATATTTTTCACCGCATCGTACAATATTTTAGCACACTCTACAAAAGCCATTTTCAGTAAAGTTTCGTATGTATCTGAATCCGATATATTGAAGGTTCTTTGAAGAATAATATCACCTGTATCGATTCCTTCGTCAATGTAATGTACCGTAATACCAAATTCCTTCTCATCATTTATCAATACCCAATTTAAGATATTTCTACCTCTGTAGAAAGGGAGTTTTCCAGCATGACAATTAATGGTTTTTAATTTAGGGAGATTGATTATTTCATTTTTAAATATCTGGTTAAAACTCATAGAAATGAATAAATCACAATCATATTTTAATGCTTTTTGGTAGAATTCAACCGAATTAATTTTTATCGGACATAAATAATCAATGTCATATTTTTCTGAATATTTTTTTAGCGTTTCATCCTTTGTGTCTGTCCGTGGCACAATAAACTCTATTGATATTGTTGAATCTTTAATTAACAATTCAAACGCAGCATGGGACCATGGCCCATCAGCGAAATAACCTATTTTTAATTTATCCATTTACCCTCATTAATTAATCACCCCACTAGAAATATTCACGACCCGATCTGCTAGCCATTCTGAATTAGATAAATCGGCTTTCGGTGAGGTTTTAAACATCTCTAGCCTATTCATTAACTCCCAAATAGGTCGTGTCATTACACCTTGAGCATTGGTAAAGTCCAAGAACGCTTCACGTTCTACTCTATTTTTTAACAAAACCGCGTTTAACCAATAATTTGCTCTAGTATTTTCATTTTCAGTTACAAATTCAATATCACTACCTTCAAAAAAGGCTTTATATTTAGAAGCTAAGATACGCTTACGATTTAAGATATCTTCCAATTGTTCCATTTGGGCTACCCCAAGAGCAGCAGCTAAATTTGTAAGACGGTAATTATATCCTATTTCATCATGAATATAATTCCATTTATGGGGAACTTTAGCTGTGGTGGTAAGATGCTTAGCTCTTTTGGCAATTTCCTCATTATTAGTCAAAATCATTCCACCACCACCTGTAGTAATCGTTTTATTGCCGTTAAAACTAAGTGTACCTATTTCAGCAAAGGTACCCGTATGTTGTCCATTTCGATAACTTCCCAGACTTTCAGCAGCATCCTCAATAACTACAATATTGAACTCCCCACAAACCTGTATTATTTCTTCTATTCGAACCGGATGACCAAAAGTATGCATTGGAATACATGCCGTAACAAAATTCCCCGTTACATTATTCAAAGGTTGAATTTTATTGGTTTGACTATTTAATTTCTGAGTAGTGTTTTCTGTCAAGAACTGTTTTAATGACACTGGAGACATTCCCATAGTATCTTTATCTACATCTACAAAAACGGGTGTTGCGTGACAATATGAAATTGCATTTGCGGTAGAAATAAATGTTAACGCTTGAGTAATCACTTCGTCTTTAGGTTTTACATTAGCTAAAATTAACGCCATGTGTAAAGCTGCAGTTCCATTTACCGCTGCAATAGCATACTTTGAACCCGTAAACTCAGCCATCATTTCTTCAAACTGATTTACAAATTTACCTACGCTAGAAACAAAGGTAGAGTCTATACACTCATTTAGATACTTCTTCTCATTCCCTCCAAATATTGGAGGATGTAATGGTATAAAATCTTCGGTATTATCGTAGATATCCCTAACAAATTTCACAAAACTCAGGTTGCTCATTTAAATATTTTTATATTTAGAATCATCCGGATTATTAAAAAAGCCTTCCTCAACAGATTGCTTAATTTGTTTAATACCATCTGGAACAGTCATTTGAATTTTAAAACCAAGAACTTTTTCAATTTTATCACAGTTTACTCGGTAATCCCGAGGGTCCTCATCTCTTTTAACGTATTTAATAACAGCATCAGGAATTACCTTCACAATCTCATTCACTAACATTTGCTTCGTATAGTTTTCATTAGTAGAACCAACATTAAATACATCCCAAGCCACTTTGCTTTCTTCTGCTTCTATTGCAAAAACTATTGAACGTGCTAAATCTAAAACGTGACAATATGGTCTCCAAAATTGCTCTCCAAAAATGACTAATTCTCTTTTAAGTGCAAGTTCTTTAGTAAATTCATTTACCGTTAAATCAAACCTTGGTCTTCTAGACAAACCATATACGGTAGAAAATCTCAATCTTACAGGTTTACACACATTTGTTCTAGGCTGTTCTACCAGGAACTGCTCGAATTGAACCTTTGTTTCCGCATATAAAGATACGGGGCTTAGATCCCCCGTCTCGGTTAAAAATGCTTCAGGGTCTGCCATTTTCCCATACGTACTACATGTGGATGCAAAAACAAACCTCTTAACTCCCATTTCTTCTGATAATCGGTAAGTATCGTAACTAGCTTCAAGATTAACAGCATTCGTTAAATCCTTATCAATGGCACATGCTGGATCACCAACAATACCTGCCAAATGTGCTACTGCATCCATTCCCTGAATAGCTCTTCTTTGAATCTCAACATCACGAATATCTCCTTTAATAAATTCAAAATTTGGGTTATTAAATAAATCTACGATAGCCTCACCTCCGAAACTTAAATTATCCAATACTCGAACAAAATATCCCTTATCAAGAAGTAATTGAACTAATGTAGAGCCAATATATCCTGCTCCGCCTGTAACTAAAACCTTTTTCATATTTCTATTTAATTTAAATTTTCACTCTGCGCATTTTTTCATTTATAGCCTACCAAAGATGAATAACTTTGCAAAACCCTATACTTCTACTACCCTAGTATACCAACTATACATTTTTTGAATTCCTTCATCCAATTCAATTTTGTATTTCCAACCTAAAGCATTCAATTTACTTGAGTCAGTCAACTTACGCATAGCTCCGTCTGGTTTACTACTATTAAAAAACAAACCTCCTTTAAATCCTATAGTTTTCTTAATTGTTTTCGCCAATTCCTCAATAGCAATCTCTTTACCGGTACCAATGTTAATATGAGTATTTACTATTTGATTCTTATTACGGGATAATTCCTGTTTTTTTTCAACAATATCTTTGAAATTTATATTCTCCATCAAATGAATACAAGCATCTGCCATATCCTCACTCCACAAAAATTCTCGCATGGGTTTACCCGTACCCCACACTTCAACTTCGCTCAGTGTTCCTTCCTCTTCGCTACGTATTATTCGAAGTCCATATTTTGAAAAAACATCCAATATTTCTTTTTCTGAACTAGAACCATTTACTCGTCCAATAGGAAGTATATCCAAATCTTTTCTAATTGCTTCCCAATCGTTATTTTCTAACGCTTTACCCAAATGCATTTTCCTTAATAATGCAGGTAACACATGTGATTTATCTAAATCAAAATTATCATTAGGTCCATACAAATTGGTGGGCTGTACCGCAATAAAATTTCATTCTAATTTTTCAGATTCCTAGTCTATCCCATTTGAAAAAGCATCTACAGGATTAATTTTTCAAATTTCTCCAATACCAATCAATGGCTTGTTCCAGTCCTGCTTTTAAACTATACTTAGGATCGTAACCTAAAGCCTTTTTTGCTTTATCAATAGAGGCTAAGGAATGCGGTATATCTCCTGCACGTAGCCCCCCGTATATCACCTTGACATTTGCAATATCTTTATCGTACGTGCTTAATAATCTTTTCAATTGAAACACTAATTCATTTAATGTAGCACGCATTCCAAATGCCGTATTATACACTTCATTAAGGGCATCTTCATTTTCAACAGCCAATGCGCGTAGATTCATTTCAATCACATTATCAATATATGTGAAATCACGCGAATATTCGCCATCTCCATTAATAACCGGACTTTCATGATTAATAAGTTGAGATACAAATTTTGGAATCACTGCCGCATAAGCCCCATTAGGATCTTGTCTACGTCCAAATACATTGAAGTATCGTAAACCTATAGTATCCAATCCATAGGTTGTTTTGAAAACATCTGCGTATAATTCATTCACATATTTAGTTACTGCATAGGGTGATAAAGGTTTCCCAATATTATCTTCTACTTTAGGCAAAGCTTCGGAGTCCCCATAGGTGGATGAACTAGCCGCATAAACCATACGATTCACCCCTTCATCGCGTGCAGCAACTAACATATTTAAAAAACCTCCTACATTCACATCATTCGTGGTAATAGGATCTTTTATAGATCGAGGCACACTCCCCAAAGCTGCTTGATGTAATACATAGTCACATCCTTTTACTGCTTTTTGGCAATCTTCCAAATTACGAATATCCCCTTCCACTAAAGTGAAACGTATATCCGTTAAAAATGGCTCAATGTTATGTCGATGCCCTGTGGCGAAATTATCTAAACAAACCACTTCATTATCTAATTCTAATAAAGCTTCACATAGATTGGTCCCGATGAAACCAGCACCTCCGGTAACGAGTATTTTTTTATTCTTTATCACGTTGTTCTAATTATTAATTGTGAATGTTGAATATTGAATTATTAATTGTGAATGTTGAATGTTGAATGTTGAATGTTGAATTATTAATTGTGAATGTTGAATATTGAATTATTAATTGTGAATGTTGAATGTTGAATTATTAATTGTGAATTTGTTTTAGCCCCTTTGGGCAGACTTTACTATTGATGTTAGTAGCTTTATTAACTCTTCGGATTTACCTAACAATGTTTGAAATTCTGGGTCTAACATATCGGAATCATTTAATAACCTTAACCAGTAAAATGTTTCTCTTGCTTCTTTTGAAGAAATAGTCATTTTATGAATAAAGTCTTTTTTTGAAAATGCTGCTTGCGCCTCTTCAACATTGGCTCCTATTGATGTTCCCGAACGAACAATTTGTTTGGATAAAACATATTCTTTCTTACCAGTCAAGTTTTTATACAACTGTATAATATCTAAGCTAAATTGATACGATTTAACAACTATAATGTTTTCCTTACTCATTACCCCAATTCAACATTCACAATTCACAATTGAAAATTCAACATTACAACCTCTTATTCACTATCTCACTCGGCAATATCCCTTTCACATCATATACCATTCCCTGGATTTTTAATAAACTAGGAATATCTAAACTTAAAAACTCATTATGAGATACTGCTAAAATAATAGTATCGTATTTTCCTAATTGCTCCTTACGTAACAAGTCAATCCCAAACTCTTGATTTACTTGTTTTGAATCTGCCCATGGGTCATAGAGATCCATATCCATATCATAAGTCAATAGCTCATTGTAAATATCAATGGCTTTGGTATTACGGATATCTGGACAATTCTCCTTAAATGTAATTCCAAGCATCAACACTTTGGCTTTTTTAACCCCTACATCGCCCTTCAACATCATTTTCACGATTTCGGTAGCAACGTACTGTCCCATACCATCGTTCAATCTTCTTCCTGCTAAAATTATCTCCGGATGATAACCTACTTCTTGTGCTTTTTGTGCCAAGTAATACGGGTCTACCCCAATACAGTGACCTCCCACTAATCCGGGTTTGAATGGTAAGAAATTCCATTTGGTACCGGCAGCTTCTAATACTTGTGCGGTGTCAATTCCCATTAAATTGAAAATTTTAGCCAACTCATTTACAAAAGCAATATTGATATCCCGTTGTGAATTCTCGATCACTTTTGCTGCCTCAGCTACTTTTATACTTTGCGCTTTATGCGTACCCGCAACAATTATTTGCTTGTATAATTGATCGACCTCTTCCGCAATTTCAGGGGTAGAACCCGAAGTCACTTTCAAGATTTTAGTAACGGTATGTTCTTTATCTCCCGGGTTAATCCGTTCTGGTGAATAGCCCGCAAAGAAGCCCTCATTAAATTTCAATCCCGAAACACGTTCTAGTACCGGCACACAATCATCTTCTGTTACTCCTGGATACACCGTAGATTCATAAATAACGATATCTCCCTTTTTCAATACTTTACCTACCGTTTCAGATGCTTTAATAAGCGGAGTAAGCACAGGTCGGTTATTTTTATCTGTAGGGGTAGGAACAGTAACAATGTAAATGTTACAATCCGAAATATCTGCGGCATTAGAGCTCACAGAAAACGAATGATTTGCCAATACATCTTTCAAATAATCATCTGCCACCTCTAAGGTATGGTCATGGCCATTATTTAATTCAATTACTCGAGGTACATTGATATCAAAACCAACGGTCTTGAATTTCTTACCAAATTCTACGGCTAAAGGTAGGCCTACGTAACCAAGACCTATGACTGCTATTTTTTTATTCATGGTATACAAAATTACTTTGACGAAAACTATGACAATGACTTTAATAGCCAATGTAAGATAAATTCGTCCTTTTTATTTTAATTTAAGATCAATCTGCTCCTTCTTTTCTGAATGGAATGCAGTTTAACTATAAGTTTTTCAATTTTTGAAGAAAAAGTATAGGACTATGACTATGACTATGACTATGACTATGACAAAGACTAAAACGAAGACTATGACTATGACAAAGACTTAGACTTAAGTAATCCTTATTTGATACTGTTAATCAACCCAGAAATTCGTTTCTGAATGGATTGCAATTCACCTATTTCTTTATCTATATTTCCTATGATATACTTTCTATTACTCGCAATAATTATTTGAGTTTCCAACTCATAACATGAACCGAGCGCAATTTCTAAAAACCTAGCGAACTCTTTCGATGATTTGCGACCTGCACCCTCTGCAATATTGGAAGGTATCGAAATTGCACTTCTAACTAATTGCGAAGACAAACTAAATCGTTCTTCTTTTGGAAAGTTATTTACCCAATCATATACCGTATTCACATACGTCATACTGTCCATCCAAATATCGTAATTTCGAAAGTCGCGCATTATTTCAGAAAATAATAACCAATATAAGTACGAGTAAAAGTCATCGTTATTGTCTAAGTTTTGGTCCGTGTCATTCTTTAAGTTAGTGTCAGAGTATCTTTCAATTTCAACTAAACTCTTAAATTTTCACCTTTAACTATTACTAACCAACAATTAAAAAAAGTCTTCGTCCTAGTCATCGTCAGAGTCCTATAGTCAGTGTCAAATCAAATTCGTTTCACGTTCCCCTTATCTACGACAGCCACAATGGCCACTCCTAAAGTTCTCAGTTCCACGCGAGCGGTGTTACCCGATATTTTAATGAATTGGGCTTCCTGATTTTCAAATGCACCGGAAATAATTTTAACGGATTCCCCTGCTTTGAGAGGCACCATCTCAAACGACTCATATCCTTCTAACAATTGACGCAAAGCCTCAATCTCATGATCGTATATTTTGGCGGGTTTCCCATTCCAAAATACACTGCGTACGACTTGCGGATCTTCTAAAATTTCTAAACGAGTCCGTTCATCCCCTTTAAAAAAAACATAGCCACTTAACAAGGGTGTTTCCACGATTTTCACCCGGTCACTCCATTTTTTACGTTCCTTTTTAATGGGACAAAAAACTTCATAATCACGAGATAATCGTTCGGTTACTTTTTTTTCCGTTCGTGGCTTAACGTATATGGCTTGCCAAAACACACTCATTAATTCTGGGTCTCGTTTCGATTATATACTAAAAGCAACTCCTCCTGTGCAACCGTAATCGCACTTTCGGTCAGTGCTATTTGATAGCTCACATTTCGCTTCGCAAGTATTTTTGCCTTTTCACAAATCGTCTTTAAATACGACTCATTCACATCACCCACTACCCATATATTAATTTCAGTACTATCTAGTCCCTTGGCTAATGCACCTGCCAGATACACTTTTTGTACTTCCCCTAATCTAGCGACCACTTGCTCCACCAAAGAATCAATCCCGACATGCTTTCGAACCAAAGATTGCATTTCCTTAAACATAGGATGCAACTCATTCGTTTTAAATATTTTTTTATTTCCATGAGCAGAAGAAGTCAATATACCGGCACCCTCCAATCGATTCAACTCCACCCGGACCGCATTAGTACTCTCCTCAAACTCAGTCGCCAGCGCACGTAAATACCCCACCCGCTCCGGATTAAGGAAGAAGCGGAGAAGCAACTTAACACGTGTTTTAGAAGAAATGAGTGATTCTAACAATTGGTTATTCGGTTATTTGGTGATGCGGTTATTCCGTTTTGTCTTGTACTACTTGTTTAGGGACTGTTTTAGTTTATAAATCATTTTTCGAATAATCGTAATGTCTTCATTAATAATCTGGTCCGATTTAAAAAATGATAATCGATCACAAAGAATTAATTGGGTTTCTAATTCCGATAATGAACCTTGAGCAATATCCAAGAACCGCAAAAACTCAGCTGTACTTTTTCTACCTTTACCCTCGGCAATGTTAGATGGTACAGGAATAGCACATCGCTTAATTTGACTACCTAGCGTATAAAGTTCTTCTTTGGGTAATTAACCTAAAACATCGTAGACCTTAACAACAAGGTCCATACTTCTTTTCCAAACATCCAGATCTTTATGCGTCATCTTTATCCTATTTCTATCCGACTAACTATTTAACGACCTAGCGGTATAACTGGTTAACAGCATAACCACTACAAAGATTTTCCCACGGCTTCGCCCCGTCAGTCCCACAAAAGAGACCCACAATTTAACGAGTAACAAATTTACTCGGTTCCAGTAATTTACCAACATTTTTACCAAATAATCCCGGGAATTTTACATAATTATGTAATGAACTGAAAATCAACAAATAAAACACCTATTATGTTCATCAAGTATTTTCACCAATTACTCAAATGAAAGCTTCTACTTGGATGGGAGCTGAGTTTAATGGATTGGCTTTGGAAGGCGAAGAGCCAAAAGCGAACAGCCAATAGCGAAAAGCAAACAATTTCAAAAAAAATATTCTTCAGAGTTAAAGTTCTTTCATGTTATTATAAAAAACTATTAACAGCCAAAAGCGAACAGCGAACAGCGAACAGCGAACAGCGAACAGCGAACAATTTCAAAAAATATTCTTCAGAGTTAGCGTTCTTTCATGTAATTATTAACAGCTAACAATTTCAAAAAAAATATTCTTCATAGTTAGAGTTATTTCATGTTATTATAAAAAACTATTAACAGCGAACAACGAACAGCGAACAACGAACAGCGAACAGCGAACAGCTAACAGCGAACAATGAATGAAGAAAAAAGTCTTTGTCTTCGTCATAGTCATAGTCTTAGTCATCGTCAGAGTTTAGAGCCATCCAAACACCATTCAATTACCCAATAACTTAACAGTCAAAAACCTACACAATACGTTTCCACCAAGGTTTCTTCTCCTCATCATCATCATAATACCCATAACCGTAGCCGTAATTGTAGCCGTAATTATAACCGTAATTATAGCCATAACCGTAGGTTGTTTTAACCACATCATTAAATACAATAGATATGTTTTTTACATTTTTGTTATTATATTGTTCATTAATAACACTTAACAAATCCTTATGCGTATAATTTTGTCGCGTCAAATACAAAGTAGCATCGGCATATGCCATCAACTCTAGGGCATCCCCAACTAAGGCAATTGGCGGGGTATCTAAAACAATATAATCGTACTGACTTTTCAACTGCTCGAATAACTCCGGTAGTTTTGGACTTAATAATAATTCACTCGGATTTGGGGGAACCGGCCCCGCAGTAATAAAGTCCAAATTATCAATTTGCGTAGCGGATATTATTTGGTCCAACGAGGCTTGGCTAGATAAAAAATTACTTAAACCTACCTCATTGGTTAATTTAAAATCATTGAAAATTTTGGGTTTTCGCATATCCAAACCGATAATAATCGTTTTCGCCCCACTAATAGAAATAATGGACGCCAAATTAATGGCCGTAAAAGTCTTCCCCTCCCCTCCTATGGAGGAGGTGACTAATATGGTTTTGGCCTCCCCATTTAGTTGAACACTATGTTTGAATATAAAATTCAAATTGGTTCGAATAATACGAAAACTCTCCGCCACCGCAGATTTTAGTCCGTTCTCGATCACAATATTACTAGCACCCGAAGAATGACCTATGGTACCAATAATAGGAATACGGGTTACTTTCTCCAACTCACTGCGAGACATAATCTTGGCATTTAAAAAATCACGAATCAAAACAAATGCAATGGGAATTAAGAAGCCTATCATTACCGATATCACATAGTTTAAGCGTTTTTTTGGTTTAATAGGCATCTCAAAATAATCTTCTGCGGGATCAATTACTCGAACATCCGGTAAATTTCCTGCCATAGATAATTCTGCCTCTGCGCGCTTTTCGATTAGGAATTCGTATTGGCGGCTACTTAATTCATATTTTCTTCGAATATTAATTAAGGACTGTTCTGTCCCCGGTAAAGTGGATAATTTGGAACGCATTTTCCCAATTCTAGCATCCAAATCGATTAGACGAATTTCGGTAGCTCGAATAAGATTCGCTACATTTTCGCGTAAACTATTTCGAGTTAATTTAATTTCATTTCGAACCTGTTCCAAGGCTGGATTCCCCGATTGCAACGAATAGGTCATTCTATTACGTTGCACACTTAACCCCACTAGATTACTCACCAACTCTAACAAAACAGGATCCTCCACCCCTACCACAGAAGGCGTCATTAAGGAACTAAAATCATCCCCTATTTGCAAATAATTTAATAAATAGGCATAATATTTTTTTTCTAAGTTTAAATCGGATTTTCGCTGCTCCATGGCTAAATACTGACCATACAAATCGTTCGCTTGCTCACTTAGATTCATAACCTGATGCTCCACCCGAAATCGTTGCAACTCCTGTTCTACGGCCATTAAGCTATCCGTAACCCCTTGCATTTGCATATCTACAAAACGGATGGTATTCTCCGCTAATTTATTTTTTTCGGACAATTCATACTCCTTCAATAAATTTACGGAAGTATTTAAATAATCCACAATTTTTTGCTTATTATTTCCAGTCAAAGAAATTCTTAATAAGGACCCTCCGTCACTATCTTCTTTAACGGTTATAATTTTCGCAAATTTATCTACGATTGCCTTCGAAGAACCAAACTTGAAAAACCAATTATTATCTATATCAAACTCACCTACAGTTGAATCTATTACCACTCTAAACTTACACAATTCATTTTCGATCCATTGATTGACTTGATATTCCCCAACAAATGAATTCACTCCCTGTACTTTCCTACTAACACCTGTCTCGTAATTAATTACCTTATAGTTATCTTGCTCCTCAACGCTTAAGGCAAAACTCTGTAAATCCCGAAAAAACAAAATTCGAATAGGTGTATTCAGTAACTGACTATGTGATTTATCAAACTCAATTTTAAAGGGGGATTTCCCATATTGGCTAAACATTTTTATTCGGCCCGTAGAATAATAATCTACCTCCAGGTTCAAACGATTCACCACCTTGGCATTATGACTACGAGACTTTAAAATAGCAATATGACTTTGAATTAATTCACTGGCCCCTCCCCATTTAAACATTAAATTCACACTAGAATTAGCCAAAGGATTTTCACTTTCTTTGATATTAATTAATGTAGATAGCTTATAAATGTTTGAGGAGTACCGATTGACTAACCAAGCCACAAAAAGGCATACAAATACAGAAACCACAAATAAACGCCAATGACTCAGCAACTTAAAAAAGATTTCCTTTAAATCAATCTCTTCCAACCCATTGGGGGTATTCTCCTTAGAATCGTTCATATCTATTTTAAATTACTAAAGGAAACTATTATTAATAATGTGGACGAAATAAGTGACATTATCAATACCGTAGATTGTGCGGCATTCGTACCCACACCCCAAGATTTAGCCTTTAAGGGTTCCACATAAATGACATCGTTGGGCTGAATAAAATAATACGGGGTATGAAAAAGATTTCGATCTAATAAGTTGAGCGTATGAATTCTTGTTCCTTCTGGATACTGTCTAATAATCTTTATATCCCCACGCGAAGCCACCATATTTAAATCGCCAGCCAAAGCCAAAGCTTCAAAAATAGTGGCTTGATTTTGGAGTATGGTATATTTACCAGGCCTGTTAAACTCCCCTAATGCCGAAAACCGTATCCCACCTAATTTCACCACTAAATAATATTTGGAGAAGTATTTCAATACATGTTTATCAATTACGTCCTTGGCTTCTCGAAGCGTTTTATTTAGTACATTCACCTCCCCAATAATGGGCAAATCAACATTCCCACTATCATCAATATTATAACCCGTGATGTAATACAAATCTCCTAAATTGGCCGTTTGCGCAGCAGCTGAACTTGCTGCTGCATTGGAATTAAACAATTTATTGACGTCTTCATCCAGTGAGACTATTTTCACATCAATAATATCATTTACCTGTAATTTATAATCCGTACGTTGATAATTAAATAAGGTATCCAGATTCGTAGATGCCGTTTGCGCATACACCATTTTCTTTTTATGAATACACGATGAAAACATCATGGTAAATCCGACAAAAACAAAAAGAAGTGTTGTTAGGTTTTTATACATACTTAATTTTAATAATCGTCAAGGATACGATTTATTTCATTTAAATAATAACACTTTTAGGGGTTTGTTTCCATGGTTTTCAACGGTATTATTCAAAAGTAATCCCCTATTTTTGTTCTAAATACACTTTGATGAAAAAAATTATTGTTACGGGAGGCGCAGGTTACATTGGAAGTCATACTATCATTGAATTAATCCAATCTGGTTTTGAGGTGGTCTCTTTTGATAACTTTAGTAATTCATCGGCTACAACCTATGATAGAATAAAAAGCATTTCCGGGGTTGAAATTCCTTTTGAAGAAATCGACCTAACCAATAGAGCATTAACGAATACGATTTTCGAAAAGCATAAAGATGCCGTTGGAATTATTCATTTCGCAGCATTAAAATCTGTCCCTGATTCGGTGGCTCGACCCATAGAGTATTACCGTAACAACAACGATAGCTTACTAAATGTTTTAGAACAAGTAATTATTCATGGAATCAAATCTACCATTTTCTCATCCTCTTGTTCGGTGTATGGAAATTTGAGAGAAGACCAATTACCGGTTGTCGAAGAAACCACTTGGAATGAAGCCGAGTGTTCGTATGCGAATTCGAAACAAATGGGGGAAGATATTCTGCGTAATGTAGCTAAAATAAGCCCTCAAAATCTCATTGCTCTACGCTACTTCAACCCAGTAGGAGCTCATATTAGTGGTTTAAATGGTGAAATGCCTTCTAAAGTGGTGAATAACTTGGCACCAATTATCACCCAAGCTGCAGCGGGCTTACGGGATAAAATAACGGTATTTGGCGATGATTACGCCACCAGAGATGGGTCCGCCATTCGCGATTACATTCATGTGACCGATATCGCCAAAGCGCATGTCAAGGCTATTGAATTAGGCCTTTCAAATAACATGAAGACCAATTTTGATGTGATTAACTTAGGTTCTGGAAATGGGGTTACTGTATTTGAAACCATTAACGCATTTGAGAAAAGCACCGGTCTAAAGGTTCCTTTTACAATAGGTCCACGAAGGGATGGAGATGTAGAAGCTATTTACAGCGATTGCACCAAAGCAGAACGTGTATTGAATTGGAAATGTGAATTTGGCATTGATGAAATGATGGCATCTGCGTGGAAATGGCAACAATATCTTATTAAAAATAACATTACTGGTTAAAAATTACGAAGTAATTTTAAAAACCATTTCGATAGAAACTGGTTTATTGCATCGCAATTTTAAAAACCAAAGATCATTAAGCACCTGATTACTATACTATTAAATAACTGGAATAACTAAACCATAATCAGCTTTCAAAACCTCAGGGAAACCTAATTCACTATTGATTGCGAGTACTAAGGAGATGAGTCCTACAATTTTAAATAGGACAATTTTATTTAAAATTACATGGTCAATCCCCCTGAACTTCCTACGTCAGTTCGCCCCCTCCGCCAAGGGGGAAAAATTGCATCGCAATTTTAAAAACCATTTCGACAGAAACTGGTTTATTACGAGGTAATTTTAAAAACCATTAACAGCTAACCGTAAAAGAACAATTATAGTCTAAGTCAAGGTCATAGTCATCGTCTAAGTCAGAGTTAACCTAAAAACCCAAACCTAATTATGATGATAAGGCTCCCCTTTAATAATAGTGAATCCTCTATAGATTTGCTCCAAAATAAATACCCGAATTAACTGGTGCGGAAATGTTAGTTTGGAAAGGGCAATTTTACCATTGGCCCTTTGGTAAACCTCATCACTAAAGCCATAAGCGCCACCAATTACGAACACAAGATTCTTCAAGCCCGAATTCATTTTTTTACGGAAAAACGCACTAAATTCATTAGAAGTGAATTCTTTTCCCTTTTCATCCAGAAGGATTAGTTCATCACCCGATTGTAACTTACTTAAAATGGATTGTCCTTCAATTTTCTTTAATTCCTCCGCAGTGACTTTCCCCCTATTTTTATAATCTGGAATTTCCACCCAATCTAACTTGATGTAGTGTTTCAATCGTTTCTGATATTCATCCATTAAGGAAATGATAGATTTATCATTGGACTTCCCGACTACAATCACCGTAATTTTCATGGCTCGAAAGTATACTCTAATTATTAATTGGACGCTAAGATGAACTCGAACAATACCCAGTTCACCTCTAGGTAATTACTATTCGTTCAAATCATATTTCAGTGATGAGCCAAATAAATAGCCATCTTGTAGATGAAAAAAAACTAGAATTAACAAGATCGCTCTTCGTTTTATCTCTAAAAATCTAACGATGTTTACGGCTTCTGAAGAATTAAAATTCATGGAACTCCGGATTTTTTTAAAATGCAACATGGCATAGTTTTAGTATAGTACTAATTCCAAATAATATCGATATTCTTGTACAATCTATTAACTTTGGCTAAATGTATTTTTCTATGCAGAAATTAAAACATATCCTAGTTCTTTTTGGCATTTGGCTTTTGGTCTCTGCCTTCACAGGACTAAACCCAGATATTTCTGCGGCATTTAAAAGTGGAAACGCCTTTAAAGTCTCCGCATTCTTTCCGGATAAAGTGGATATTACCATCTTAGAAACGAGTGATTTAATGAGTAAATTGGAAGCTGAAAAGTTGGTTTATGACTTCTTTCACGCTCATCCACCCATAGATTTTGAGATCTTACATGAAGTGGAGTCTAAATCGGGGCCCGAATTCACCATTGGTAAACTTACCACCCGTAACGGAACCTTTCGAGTTTCTATTTACGTGAACAAAACAGAAAAATCTGAGTACATTCAGCAAATCATCATTGACGCTGAATAAATAATTTCTTTCATGACGGATATTGAATTTTTACAAGCCGCTCTTATAGAGGATGTAGCTGATGGCGATCATTCTTCTCTTTCCACCATTCCACCCGAAGCCCAAGGAAAAGCCCATTTACTCGTGAAAGAAAATGGTATTCTATCTGGCTTAAAGGTGGCCAAAAAAGTTTTTCAAATCGTAGATCCCTCTATTTCATTAGAGGTATTTATCCAGGATGGGGACACCATTAAAATTGGAGATATTGTTTTTATTGCGTCTGGAAATTCTCAAAACTTACTGAAAGCCGAACGTTTAATGTTAAACATGATGCAGCGAATGAGTGGTATTGCTACCCTTACGTCTGAATATGTTGACCAAACGAAGGGAATGAAAGCTAAAGTATTGGACACCCGAAAAACGACTCCTAATTTAAGAGCTTTTGAAAAACAAGCGGTACTGGATGGCGGAGGTCATAATCATCGCTTTGGATTGTATGATATGATCATGATTAAAGACAATCATGTGGATTTTGCAGGAGGCATTAAAAAAGCACTTCAAAAAGCGACCCAATACGTACAAGATAAAAAACCTGGACTGAAAATTGAAATCGAAACCCGTGATTTAAAAGAAGTTCAGCAAGTACTGGACTCTCAACTCGGAGATCGAATAATGCTAGACAACTTTAATTACGAGGATACGCGTACGGCAGTTAAAATGATTGGTTCCGCTTATGAAACGGAATCTTCCGGAGGAATTACCCTAGAGACAATTTCGGAATATGCTAAATGTGGAGTAGATTTCATTTCGGTAGGCGCAATTACTCATTCCGTAAAAGGTCTTGACTTGAGCTTCAAAGCCATTTAATTCAAGGGCTATGAATCAAAAAGCACAAGAGTACTTATTAAACAAGGTATGGTATAGAAAGTCCTCGTACTTTCTGAAACATGTTCGTATTCCATTTTTTGGAGGACTGCCAGCATACAAACTTGGCAAGTTCTTTTTTCAAGGATTAATAGAAGGGTTTCTTACCACCAGAGCTGCGGCAATTGCGTACAACTTGTTCTTGGCTATTTTCCCATCTATCATATTCATTTTCAGTTTAATTCCATACATCCCTATGGAAGGTTTTCAAGAACAATTGCAATCGGAGCTTTTATTTGCGGCTCCCGCAATGATGGATACTTTTATTGAAGAAACGTTATTTGATATTATTGAAAACAAGCATTCCAGTCTCCTATCTTTAGGATTCTTATTAGCGATGTATTTCGCTACAAGTGGGGTTAACTCCATGCTTACGGCATTTAGTATGTCTTACCATTCTGAAGGCGAAAAAAAACGCTCCTTTTTATCGCAACAAATGGCTGCTATTGTATTAACATTGGTACTAACTACCTTCTTATTCATTTCCATAATTCTCACCATTTTCGGGGCTAATATTATTCATTATGTTTTCGGCCTCTTACTAAACCTTAATGCCAACGAAATATTTTGGATTAATGTAGCACGGTGGTTAATCATTATTGCATTTATTTACTTTTCGGTAGCGTACATCTATTTTTATGGTCCCAAACAGAAAATTAAATTCTTTTCTCCAGGAGCCACTTTGGCCACCTTATTAATGATATTAGTCTCTCTTGGCTTTGCCACCTACATTGAAAATTTTGGCTCGTATAACAAACTGTACGGGTCTATAGGGACCATCATGGGAATTATGCTTATGATCTATTTGAACAGTTTCGCCTTACTGATTGGTTACGAACTCAATGCCGCAATAGAACATGGGAGTACCCATGTTAAACTTGATGAATACGAATAATTCAATTATTTGATTATTTGATTCTTCAATTATTTAATTACGGTGAGATGGCCTTTAATTGGAGGGGTATTTTCATCCAATTCTATGACATAAAAATAAACCCCTTCATTCACAAAATAGGCATCCCATGTATTTCTATACGGCTTAAAAAAGGCCACTTCCACTCCCCATCGGTTATAAATACGTACGGAATTATTTGGATATTTCTGAATATTTGGAATCACTAAATAATCATTCACACCATCTCCATTTGGAGTAATTACATTAATTGGAACAATATCATCTGTAATTAAATAAACGATTTTGATAGTATCCGTACACCCCAAATCGGAAGTTAATGCATGGGTAATATTCAATTCTGTACCAATATAAAAGCTTATGGATGAATCCATGAAACTTCCAAATATGGAATCACTAATATTCCAATAATAGGACTCCACAACGGCATTATTTAACTCGGAATCATCGCCAAAGAAAACAGGTACATATGCCTGTGATTGATTGGGGGGATTCATACGAATACCGGCCTTGGGCAAGGGGTAGCCCGGAATAAAATGTTCGTTTTCGGCTAAACACCCAAAGATATCCGATACTCCCAAATACACCCATCCCGTTTGGGTAAAAAGAGAATCCGTAGAATCTCCCGTACCCCAAAGTATGGATTCGCTTGAATTAACCAATGTATATACCCACATAGAATCTTCTTCACAAACAAGACTATCGTATAGAATATGTGCCTGGGGGGCGGAACTGGAAACTCGGAAATTCCGATCCGAACCTTCGCAACCATTACTATCCACTACCACTACACTATACACTCCCGAACGGGCTTTTATTGTGGCAGCTGTAGCTCCATTTGCCCATAAATAACTATCAAAGATACCTGCCGATAGCAACGTGGAGTCCTCAAAACAGTAGTGTGAATTCCCTGTGATCGAAACTTGAGGTGACGGTTTCTGGATGACCATTATACTATCGGAAGTCACACAAAAATTGGTATCCTCTACAGTAATCGAATACATTCCTGGCTGGGTATATAAAATGAACGGAGTATTTTCACCTGTACTCCAATAGTATAAACGAAAATCTAGATCTACTTGCAAATACCCCCCTACGGAATCACACATGAGGGTATCGCCCATAATTTTAACCGAATCGGGCGAAGCTAAAGTTACCGTAACGGTATCGGTAGTGGCAGAACAAGAATCTAAATGCACGACACACCAATAATCACCTGGAGAATTCACGATTGTTGAAAATCCAATTGCCCCTGTGCTCCATTGATACAAATCAAAACCAGACTCAACGGTTAATCGGGTAGCCTGGCCTGGACATAAATCCGTAATTCCGTGGACATCTACCCCGTTTATTAATTCGTTCACCGGAAAGGAATCTTCGCCAGAACAACCGTTTTTCCATACGGTAACATATTTCATCCCGATTCCTGTATAAATAGTATCTGACCGATCACCCGTATTCCAAATAATTGAATCCCAAGGACCACCCACTGCTATTAAACGAGAAGAATCCACCGCATCGCAATGAAACAAATGCCCTCGTATTTCCACTATAGGATCAGGCAAACTTTGATACTGAAACGTGGTAGAATCTACACATGTAGCACTTGTTATGGTTACCGAATGAATTCCAGGCACAACATATATCACGGAGTTATTGGTAGATTCATCATCCCACAAATAACTATCGTAATTCCCAATCACCGTCCAATGAGCAGGGGTATCTCCACAAACCAACGCGTCCCCCATCACCGATACGGGTGGAAATACCTTATTCCCAATAGAAATCGTATCGGTAACCTCGCAATACAAAGCACCGAATGAATACAACGAAGCTCTCACCCAATACACCCCAGAAGGAACACGAATAGAATTACTCGTATCACCCGTACTCCATACCAGTTCATCGTACTCATCTAGAACACTTAAGGTAACCGAATCCCCATTACACGAATTTAGGTTTGAAGTATTGATTTGGACGTACACATCCTCCTCTATAAAAAAATCAGTGGTATTTACACATCCCTTATCGGTAACGGTTAATTGATACAAACCACCTTGACTCACAAATATTTGAGCGGATGTATCCCCTGAACTCCATAAATACGCCTCAAAATTTTGATTTTCGATTAGAGAAACAGTAACCGGTAAACATATAAATTGGGGCCCAAGTATGATGGGTTCCGGTAGATAACCTTCGACTAAAATGTCCTGAACGGCTTCACAATTATTGGCCGAAACGGTGATGGTATAAAAACCTGGACTTATTGAAATAGCTGGATCTATGGATAAATTACTCCATAAGTAGGTTTCATAAATAGCAGGAACCGATAATTGTGTAGTATCATAGGAACAAATAAAAGTATCCCCACTAATTTGTAAGGATTGCGGTAAACTGTCTACTTGTATGGTGATATCGTAGTTTAAAACCATATTTGGACTCCCATTATCAAATACCCTAAAACTTAGAGTGTGGTACCCCATATTGGTCAAACTCCCTACGACTTGAAAAGTAGCCGTAGCCATTTGCCCCGTAGTGGTTTCAATTAAGCTAAACCCGGGAAAACTTGGACTCGTTACGATTACATACGTACTTTGATTCATTTCAGGCGCCAAAAAACGGTACGTATCCAAAAGCGTATCTCCGATGCAAACACCAATAGTATCGCTAATCTTGCGTCCCATTAAACCCGGTACCAAATTGGTGGTTTGACAGGGATTCAAAAAGGTATGTTGGCCATTTAATAACGCGATCCCGTTTAAGGTATCCACCTTTGGAAAGAAAGAAGTATCCGATTTATTATAACTACCTGCCAAAACATACTTTCTATTGTCTCCCGCATTCATACCTACCAAAGCAGGTGCGCCACCGAACCCGTTGATCCCCCCCGAGCCATCACCCGCGGTCCATTCCATGTTTTGATAAAAGAACCCTACGGTATATCCAAAAGGAAGTAGTTCCGAAGTACCATCTGTGATAATCAATTGAAACGTGTTTCCTTTATTGGAGGCTTGATTAAAATACCCCACATCCTCCCAGTTTACGATCAGTGCATTGGGTAATAATTTATAATAAACGCCACCTCTTGCACGTGTATCTACATCACTCCAAAAAGGAGCAATCACTTTATTATTTGGAAATGGAAATCCATAGGGTGTTCCGGAGGTGAAAATATTATCGAAAGAAATATTTCCGTTGCTATTAATAAAAACGTTCGATTTTGCCTCTCCATAAAAACAAAAAGTAAATGGAAGGTGAATGGAATCCGAACTTCCATCATCACTTGGGGGAATGGCTAAATTAAAGGAGGCATCTTTAGGGCGGTAACCCGTACTTTTAAAATTTGTAGTCGCAGAGGATTGAACTTTATAATTCCTCTGATTGTTAATTAATCCTATGGTTTTTAAACTATCATACTGCGACTCCGAAATAAACGTTTGGGCAACCGAGGGATACCAAAACCCTAAGGTAAGTATACAAACAACACATATTTTTATGAATTTGAATATCAACGGTTCGTGTATAAAATTAGCCTACAAATTTAGCCATTTATTCATGGCCTTCACACATATTCCGACTCAAATAACTCAATTAATTACGGTAAAAATCCCTATTTTGCGCAATAATAGATCGCACAAATGAGTCACAAAAATTCAGCCAATTCGGCAAAATTATCCATTGTAGTTTGCACGTATAATAGAGCCCGATATATTTTAAAAAATCTAGAAAGTTTTTTGAATCAAACCGCTGATGTAAGTGACTTTGAGGTGGTTATTATCAATAACAATAGTCCGGATAATACGGACGAGATTTGTACCGAGTTCATTGCGAGTCATCCCGAAATAAACTGGACCTATAAAATTGAAACGAACCAAGGCCATACCTATGCTCGTAATCGCGGAATCGCAGAATCCAAAGGAGCGTATATTGCCTTTATTGATGACGATGCATTTGTTCGTCCAGAGTATTGCGAAAATATC
This sequence comes from uncultured Flavobacteriales bacterium, assembly GCA_913062955.1. Lineage (GTDB taxonomy): Bacteria > Bacteroidota > Bacteroidia > Flavobacteriales_G > Salibacteraceae > CAJXZP01. The sequence goes on from CAJXZP010000018.1 coordinate 43,040, forward strand.
ATTCAATTTTATGACCAACACCCAACGGTGGATGTAATTGGAGGTAAAATCATTCCTGTTTATGAATCTGGAGCCGAACCTAAATGGATGACTCCCTATTTACTCACGCTAGTGGCTGCGCAAGATTACGGTGATGAAACCAAGGAATTTCATCCTAGGAAATTCCCTATTGGTGCAAATATGGTGTACCGAAAATCTGTTTTTGATACTATTGGCATTTTCAATGTTGACCTTGGCCGAAGAGGGGATGGATTAGAAGGGGGCGATGAAAAGGATGTCATTTATAGAATACGTGAGATTAATGGAAAGATCTACTATGTTGCCAATGTAATTGTAGACCACATCATTGGAGAAAACAGAGAACAAATGGACTATATCAAGGGAATGGGTGTGGGTGTAGGAACCAGCGAACGTACCCGAATAAAAGAGGATGGTCAACTTGGTGTTTTTAAAAAAATATTGGAAGAAGGGTTTAAATGGGGAGCTACGGTTGTTCTCTACTTTTATTACCTACTCACCCTAAAACCGATTAAAGGTTGGACTTTAGTAAAGTTTAGATACTGGGTATTGACCGGGTTAATGAAAAGTAACTAAAAATGGGGATTATTTTAAGACAAACAATTAAGTCTACGGTATATTCGTATTTAGGGGTAGGTGTTGGTTTCGTGACCATTGTAATTTTAATGACCAAATACTTCAGTTTGGAAGAAATAGGAGTCAGAGTACAAATCCTAAACTACTCTATTACCATTAGTTCTTTTCTTGCGTTTGGTATTCCTCAATCCATCATTCGAATGTTTCCATATTTTTACAATCAGGAAAACAAAAATCATGGTATCCTATCGCTCATTGGCATTCCAACACTCATTAGTTGCTTTATTGTAATTGTGGGGTTTTACTTTTTAAGTGACCTATTTTTACACACCGATTATGAAAACTCTCCCCTATTCGAAAAACATTCCCTATTAATTGTTCCTGCCACCATTGCATCTTTAATATATATGATTGTTGACAGTTATGCCACTGCCGTAAAAGAAACGACTATCGGGGTCTTTACTAAAGATTTAGCATTACGCCTCTTTATTCTAGCCAATTTAACGGGATTCATTCTATTCGAATTCATTAATTATGATTTTTTCATTGTTGCATTTGCATACTTACAATTTATCCCCCCCCTACTTATCATCCTATTTTTAAGTAGAAAAGGGCTATTCCCAATTATTTCAAAAATTTCATTCCCTTCCGCTGATATTAGATCCGAATTAATCTCCGTTAGTTTATACGGATGGGTAAACGTACTTTCTGGAATTGCCATCATAACGGTAGATACCATCATGTTATCCAAATATTATAATTCTGCGATCATCGGGGTCTATTCCATCGTTTTTTATATTGCGAGTTTCATGCTTATTCCCTTACGAAGTTTAGGGAAAATTACCAATACAATTATAGCCGAACATTTTAAGAAACAAAACTTTGAAGAAATTAAATCCATTTATAAAAAAAGTGCGCTAAATCCGTTTATTATAGGGTTATTCCTGTTTATCAACTTAATCTTAGCCGTTCCATTTATATTTAACATTCTGTTGAATGGAAAATTTAACGATGGAATTTGGGTACTGGCATTTTTGGGTTTTTCTAATGTAATTAGAATGACAACTGGTTTTAAATTCACCGTAATATCCAATTCAAAGTATTACCGATGGACCACGCTTTTTTTGATTCTATTCATCCTCTTATTAATCCTTACTAATTGGACCTTGATCCCAAAATTTGGCATGAGAGGTGCCGCTATTGCATCCCTAATAGCCAGCTCCCTTTATCATCTATCCGGGATGATATTTGTAAAATATAAATTCGGTTTTTGGGCCACCAACATGAGTTTTGTAAAGATAGGAGTTGTACCAATATCACTAGGTTTAGCGCTATTCTTCATTCCCAATTTTGATTATCCCAATGTGGTTTCTATCCTAAAATCTGGAATATTTTCTATTTTATTTATCACCTACATTATCCAAACCAATTCATCTCCCCAATTTTCAGAAATATTTTCAACTGCAGTAAATAAATTCAAAAAAAATTACTCTTGATCTGAAAACTTATACAAATCAAGCATAGGGTATAATGCCGATTTATCATTTCCAATCAACAATTCAACCCCCTTTGGTTGAATTGCATCTCGAAGGAATTCCACAAAAATGCTAATGGGCAAACAACCATAAGCGGCCGTTACACTTTTTAATAAGGTTCTATGGGTTGATTTTACATCTCGTTGCATTCTACGCTCTCTAGCCACATGAACTTGGTAATAGTCTTTGGCCAATTTACTGACTTTGTCATGAGAAAAATAATACTCTGAACTATTCAAATCTACTCCCAGGAGCACAATTTTTTTATAGCCCATAATATAACCCATGGTTATGGTATACGATAAACTACCTGCATAGTGAAAGACCTCACTTAGATCGGTATGTTGAATTGAAGCCCATTTATCAATCATTTTCTTTAACACCCTTTCATTGGTGGTATTAGGCATGAATGGCGCGTTAAACCATAAATTATCTTGGTTAATCCCTTTATGACTAAAAGACTTATTTCGCATTTTCAAATGCTGATATTGAACAAAAACAGGTGTATTTTCATATTCCTTTCGTCTTTCGGAAAGAGCTCCGGTGTAAGAATCAAACAATTGCTCGTTCGCCATGGGTTCAATACCATAATAGGTAGGCACAAAATCGTGAAAAAGCCACGCATTAAACCCAAAAGTGTCATGCTTTTTTATTTCCGCCCAATCACTTGGAGTTAAATCCATAACAGATAAGGCAGACCCCAAGATAAAAAGGGTGTCTGATTTTTTATGCTTTTTCAAATCAAATTCAATAGCTGAATTTAATCCTTTATTCAAAATTTCCTTCCGTAAACGGTAGGTTTTAAAACGATCATACCAAACACTATACTTGCTATTGTACACCTTGTTTTTTATCCAATTCTTCATGTCCAGATCAATGATTACCGGTTATTATTACGAACAGCAATGGTATTAATCAATTAATACAATGGCATGAATTTCAGAAATTTTTGGCGGTAATTGTAAAAATCGAGAGGCTTTAGTTTGCGCATCAAAAACAATTATTCCAGCATCAATAGAAACGTTTAAGGACACACCGATATTTTTTGAATAATTACGGTTCCTACTTTGACCAATAAAATAATACACCCCATCATGTGCAATACCTCTGGTAAATGCGGGGAATTTGCCTATTACACCGGCATTATTAGTTCTAAGCTCACCTGGGAGCGAGTTTAAAACGTGTAAGCTACCTTGAATAAAACAAATATTGTGAGGCATCCACAAATCTTGGATTACGGGGCCAATACGTTCTTTGGAAACTAAATCAAACTCCAATACCGCCCCATCAAACACATCTAACTTCCAATTACCGGAAAGTGAAAACATGGACATATAAATACTATCACCTACAATACAGCAATCATTAATATGGTGATGCGCCTTACCGGTTTGCTCTTGCTTACGGGAGACCACAATTTTATCAATTACGTTAAAGTCATTATCCAATACTAATACTCCATCCAAATAACTACCGACCACCGTAAATCGATTATGTTTTTGAGAATAATCAATTCCATGCGCACGCATTCCTTTTGGCAATTCCTTAGACCGAATAATAGTATACTCTCTATCTATTTCAAATATTCCAATTTCTTCATCTACTGAAATAAAATTATTTCCGAATGGAATAAGACCATAGCAAATTCCACTAAACACTTTTTTATGCTTCCATGTATCACCAGAAACCTGCAGTTCATAGATACCGCCACCATATTCTGGTGAATCGGATGTGGCAGCCCCACAGGTGAACCACATCTTTTTATCAATGGTTTCTAACTCATTAATAATTCGTAAGTCGTTTAATATAGGACTCACAAAAAAATCAACCTTCGCAGTAAACCCCATTTGCTCTAACTGCAACGACACTTCGGCAAAAGAAGTCGTAGTAATTATTACGAAGGGTTTAGCTTCCTCAAAAGATTGGAGAAAATTAGGCGCAAATATTTCAATTCCATGTTGGGACTCTCCCCACATATTGGATGCATTATCTACAATACCTTTGATTCTACCATTCGCTATTATACGGGATGTTTTCTCTGCAATATTTCCACCGCCAAATAATACAATGGGACGTTTCTTACTTTCTCGATTAATTTCTTGAACCGTTGAAAAAGGTATGTTTCTTTTATTTTCTTTATTACTCATTCCTATTGGTTCAGTTTAGATTGTCTTTCGTTAAAATCCAAAATTTGGTCTTCATTTAGATGAACCTTTCCATAACTGGATGCTTGTCCAAAAAGGTTGTTTTTCCACCACATTCCATCCTGAATTTTCCATACTCTCGGATCTCTAAAAGTATCGGCAATTTGATCAAACTTTTCTTCCGTCCAACCGGTATATTCCAACCACCTTTTTAAATCACTTGATTTTATAGGATCCATTTTTTCAACGATTTTCATCCCTTCCTCACGAGATAATAAACCGGAACGTATATCCTTACTGACATGATCAGAAGCTCTTCCATATCCAAACTTGACAAATTTCATATAGTCATGGATACCGTTTTCATGCATATCATCTAAATTAGACATGGTACGATATGTTCTGTCAAAAGGTTCTTCTGCTTCTTTAAATCCATATTTTTCTACCATCAATGGTCCATGCTTATTTGCATCCCACTTAAAAAAGTTAGATATATATATTCCACGTATTCCAATCTCTTCGATTTCTTCATCACTAGGATACATCCATGGAATCATATCCTTTTTCTCTAATTTCTCCCCATACTTAGGAGCCGCTTCCACAAAATCATTCCATTCAAACCCACGCATACAATGTTCATGACGATATCTATATGTAAACTCTACCAGATCATTATAGGAGTGCATTCCACCAATATCCATAAATCCATGTTCACCCCAAATCATTAATGGGACTTTATTTTGAACAGCGGCACGAATAGGGTAGGTAAAAATTCCTGCATGTCCATGCCAATTCATATCCCCCATCATTTCTTGCCCCATGCGATTTAATGTTTTTAGGGTCTTTATTTGAGGCGTAAAAAAAATATGATCACAATCAAATGCTTCACGCATATTTAGAAGATTGTCCATACCTGTTTTAGTATAGTTATTTCCATGATAGGTTACCAATAATGGATTCATACCATATTCTTTCATAATATGAATTTGGTAATAACTATCCTTACCTCCACTTACCGGAATGATACAGTCATAGTTTGATCCATCTTCCACTCGATACTCTTCAATCAATCGCTCGAACATTTTCCGTCTCCGATCCCAGTCAATATCACCAACTTGGTTGGAAGTGGCACATCCTGAACACATACCTTCTTCATTAAATTCCAATGGAATTGCTGAACTTGATGGGTACACGCAATTTGAACAATACTTAATACTTGGTACTTCAATCATTATTAAAATTCTATCTAACGTTAATTTTATTCTTTTTTAAAAGCTTTTTGGCTCTTGGGTAGCTAGCTTCTGTAAAATGAAAAATATTTCCTGCTGCAATAGCGGAAACATTTGTTTCTTCTGCTAAATCCACAAAATCATAAAAGTCGCCCGCTCCACCACATGCAATTACAGGTAATTTGGTAGATTGTACCGCCTTTTTAATATTTTCCACATCATAGCCATTGGCCTTGCCATCCCTATCTATGGAATTTAAAAATATCTCTCCTGCACCTAATTGCTCACATTCCTTAATCCAGTCAAATATTGTTATTCCCGTGCTTTTCGTGCCATTTTCAATAAACACTATTGGGTCTTTATCTACCACTTTATAATCAATGGAAATAATGATACACTGCGATCCATATTTTTTGGATGCTTCCTTGATTAAACTACGATTAAGAAATGCACCGGTGTTCAAAGTGACTTTATCGGCTCCATTTTTTATTCGGGTATCTATTTCTTCCAATGTTCGAATCTTCCCACCAAAAGCCAAAGGCATAAAACACACTTTTGATATTCTTTTAATGACCTCATCAATAGAATTATACGAATCTACTTTTAAATCATCTCTCCTTAAATCGTATGAATCATCTCTACTTATATCAATGTAAATTAACTCATCTACATTCCATTGATTATAGCGTTCTGCTTCATTAATTATGTTCCCAATGATTTTATGATTCACAAAATCTTCACTTCGAACAATCAATCCATTTTTGATATACAATACTGGAATAAGTCGTGTCTTAACCATTATAATTTAGCGAATTCTTTAAAAATAGATAATCCTGCTTTCTGACTTTTCTCAGGATGAAATTGCGTGGCAAATATATTATCTTTCTGAAGTGTGGAGTGAAATGAAATTTCATAATCTGTTAAAGTGGAAACCTCCTCTATAGTATTCAACATACAATAAAACCGATGTACAAAATAAAATGACTCCCCATCGTCCAACTGATTCAAAATGGGTGAAGAACTATTCTTAGAAATCGAATTCCACCCTACATGCTGGATGGGAGAATCCTTAATGACATCATTAAAATCATAAACGGTTCCTTGGACTAAACCCAATCCATCATGTTTTCCATGCTCCATGGATGAATCTAATAACAATTGCATTCCCAGACAAATCCCCAAAAAAGGTTTTTTTGCACTTTGCGTAAAATCCAAAATTGCTTCATCATAATGATTTTGTTTTAAATTTTCCATAGCCCTACCGAATGCTCCAACGCCTGGTAAAATGGCTTTGTCAAAATTTTTCAAATCATCTGGATCATCTACTATTTGAGATAAAATACCGAGATAATCAAAGGCATTTTTCACGGATGCCAAGTTCCCCATCCCATAATCAATTATTCCAATCATAATTTAAACATTCAAAAATGTGGGTACTGCTTATTCCTTTTCGCCAATAAATATGGCGTCTCGTTTATTCAGTAAAATAAACTCATTTATTTTTGAAAATGCTAATCCCGCCTGCGGAGAATATAATACATCCTTATAGTCCACTAGTGGTTTATACGTATATGGACAAACCATCTTCACTTCTGATTCCTGGACTTTATTCACCTTTTCAAGAATCCAACACGTTGTTAAATTGTTTTCATTTTCCTGAATATCGGTCACAAAACAATCGATAACATTTACCGAATCGTTTTTGGAAATTTCATCCGAAATGTTCCGAACGTAATCATTTAGAACCATTCTGTCCTTCATTGCTGTATGTGCCGTAGAAAAATCTGGCTCAAATAAAAGGATGTATTTCGAGGAACTATTAATCACATTATTTAAAATTTTTGCTCCCTGTTCATTTCCATTTGGCTCGATAGAGTGAAGAGTAATGGACAAATCAAAACTATTATCCGCAAAAATCACTTCAGATGCATCACCCTTTAATAACTGAAAAGATTGAATCCCCTTTAATTTGGACATATTATCAAAGGCATATCTTAAACGCGAAAAGGACAATTCCAAGCCATAAAAATTTTTGATTTCCCCTTCATATCCAATCCAGTTTTTAGCCTCACCAACTCCAAATACCCCCACATTTTCAACCCCTTCTAGCGTTAAATATTTATCGATTATTTTATGAATTTGTTTATTTCTTTGTAAACTTTTTTCATTGAAGTTTCGAGTATATTCTCCAGCCTGGAGTTCATATGCAATTTCAATACTATCCGATTTGGAAGCACCTCGGTCAATTAGAGTCTTAACCATGTTTTCACCTTTTCTAAAGGCTTCCTTTGCTATTTGATAAAACCCAACCTTGTCTTCCATGCTATTCATTCCATTCACTTTTTTCATAATATATCTCTCCGTTGATCTAAACCTTCTTTATTTACACCCAATACTTTACTTGATTAAACCCCAGGAAAATCGTTCTCCCTTTTCCACGTTGACACTGAATCTTTTTCCGATTACATTTTTAAGTTCCTTTGGGTGAAGCCCAAAGCCAGGACGAATTGATTTAACATTCTCTTCTGTTACTAAATCTCCTGATATAACATTAGATATAACGTACAAAGATCGAGAAAACTCACGACTTTTCAATGCCTTTTCAGAAAGGGTAAAATCTACCTTACCTAATGACTTTTCCGTGTTACGTACGGAATCCACCATCTGTTTAAACTCCTTTTCATCCAATGAAAAAGAAGCATCCGGCCCTCCAATAGATTTATCCAAAATAATATGTTTCTCGATCACCACAGCACCTAAAGCTGTAGCTACCATGGGTACCAATTCCCCTTTGGTATGATCAGACAAGCCTGCTAGAACATCAAATCGTTTCGCCAACTCAGGAATCATTCGAAGATTTGCATCTTCAATTTTAGCGGGGTATTGAGAGGATGTTTTTAATAAAATCACTTCCTTATTACCGACAGATTTACACGCTTCTAATGCCATCTTAATATCTTGATCATCCGCAATACCGGTAGAAATAATAATTGGTTTACCCTTAGATGCCGTATATTGAATTAATGGAATATCCGTAATTTCAAAGGACGCAATTTTATAAGCCGGAACATTTAATTCTTCTAAAAAATCTACAGCGGTTTTATCAAAAGGAGATGAAAAACAAATTAGCCCTTCTTTCTTTGCTAGTTCCATTAATTCTTTGTGCCATTCCCAGGGGGTAAAGGCTTCCTTATATAAATTATATAAAGTTTTACCATCCCAAATTGTTCCTTGATTTAAGACAAAATCTGGCTTATCTGAATCCAAAGTAATGGTATCTGCGGTATAGGTTTGAAGCTTTACAGCATCCGCCCCACACCTTTTAGCTGCCCGTATCGTTTCTTTTGCAACTTCAATATCCTGATTATGGTTTGCCGATAATTCTGCGATAATAAAGGTTCTTCCTTTTCCTATTTCAAAATCTGCTATTTTCAATTTATTTCTATTTTATATACAAAACTATTCACTCCCTGAACTATTTCATTTCTAAAAAATGAAAATCCAGCTCTCTCAAATGATTTTACAGAAGAAGTATTTTCCTGCTTAATATAGGCATAAATAGGCATCTGAAAACTCTCAGAATACGTAGATATTGCTTTTTTCAAGACCAATGACCCCAACCTTTTCCCTCTATATTTTTCCACAATAGAAACACCTATCACAGCGTTTTGGTCTTCGAAAGAAAACCGAACTTGTGCCATCGAAGTTCCATTATATTCTACAATATAAAAGGCACGGTGACTCGAGTTTATCTGATCTGCAAACCATATTTCATGTTGCTCGAAACTAATTTCATTTGAATGGTATGAATTTACTCTACTAAGTGGATCATTTGCTAAGTCAAAAATAAAACGCACATCTTCTCGTGTAACTTCCCGTACAGATAAAGCCTCATTCCTAAATAAATTCAATATATTATTGGATGGAATCCCTTCAAATAAAGAAGCAAGACCCTCTGAATTTAAGAATTTATAATTATTGAGCCCCCTCACTATTTCTTTCAAATTTGCAAAATCAAACAAATTATAATCTCCAATTCCATGTACACAACTTATACCCTTTAACCCCTCGTAAATGTTTTTTTGATTTTCAACAAAATACCCCAATATCATCGGAGTATTCAAAGCGGCTAACTCTAAACTTCCCGTACTTGAAGGGACAATAGCTAAATCAACCGATTTCATCAAATTAAACACTTGCTTTTCGTTCAAAAATGAATGAACTAACAGTTTCGGGCTCCCCTCTTTTTCAAGGGACGAAAAATCTTGGGGTGAGCCTCCTAATAAATGAATTTCCTTTAACTCCTTTAATTTCAATAATTGTTCTACACTTTTGAAACTGAACCCTCCCGGGTTAGATCCTCCAAAGGAGACTAGAATGCTCTGAATTGCACTAATTTTCTTTCTTGATTTGCTATCAAATTCTAAAAATGACTGACGTAGCAAAGAAAAACCCAACCCTAAAGCGAGCTTGGTATGCATACTAGTCTGATAATGCGATTTCATGATTCCCGGACAATGATTAATGACCACATCCGCCACCTGAATACCATTCATTAAATCATCTATATAAAACAACTTATTACCAGAACTTCTAATTTGCTCTTGATAAGACTTACTAAACGGATAGCCATCAAGAACTACAAAACAGGGATTATTAAAATTATTCTTTAACCACTTTGGCTCTTTCTCTATATCCACAGATTCTGGTAAGATACTCATGCGAAATCCAGCATTCAGAATTGGATCATAATTGGAGCTAGATTTAACCACAAAAATAATTTCAAATTCATCTTTGAGCATTCCCGCTAATGCGATACACCTGAAAACATGACCCATCCCCATAACAGAATCACCATCCACTCGTATTAAAACTCGATTATTTTTCATTCAGAATCCTATATTTCAACTCTGCATTCTTCCAATCGGCTGGGGTATCAATATCCTGAACTTCTAATTGTGTTAATTCAATCATTCCTGTATTAGTCGTCATTAAAGACTTTAACTCGACTAAACACTCTTTTTTTATCCAGTAAAACTGACCACAATCATGGTAATGTTTTTCTAGGTCTTGCGAACGCGTTCTTAAATATTTTGACTGAGCCATTTTAATAATCCCCTCTTCATTTCTCACCAAACTACGTTGAATCGGATAAGAAAATTCAACAACGGGATACAACGAGTCATAATTATTTTCAATAAATTGGGTATACGATTTCTTAATGGTCTTGGCAGTTAAAAAGGGTGCGGTTGGAAGAATACAGCAAATATTTTCAATCTCCACACCTGTCTTCGCATAATTTTCAACCACCTCAATTAGTACATCCGAAAGAGTAGCGAAATCATCTGCGTTTGTTTCCGACCGTATAAACGGAGCTGTTGCTCCATGTGTTGTGGCAACCTTTGCAATTCCCCCATCATCTGTAGACACCATAATTTCATCGAAAATTTCGGAATTTATCGCAGCTTCAATGGAATATGCTAGTATTGGTTTGCCCACAAAGTTTTTTATATTTTTTCTAGGTATTCGTTTACTTCCGCCTCGGGCAGGGATGATGGCTATGTTTTTTATTAATTTCATTTAATGCCCCACAAATTGAATGACCAGATCGATAATATATTCCTGTTCCTGATCGGTTAAAGTTGGAAACATAGGCAAACTCAAAGCTTGGGAATAATAATCTTCAGCAACCGGAAAATCACCTTTTTTCCAACCCATTTTTTTATAATACGGATTTAAATGAACAGGTATGTAATGAACTTGAGCGAATACATTATTCTTTCTTAAGAAATCGTAAAGCCCTTTTCTATTGGTTACTTGAATTACATACAAGTGGTACGCATGAAAAACATCCGCTGATACAAACGGGGTTTTTACACCCGCTACATTTTCAAAACCTTGCGTATAATTATCAGCTATTTGATTCCGTTTATTTACACCCTGATCTGCTCTTTTTAATTGAGAAACACCCAAGGCACAGTTAATATCCGACAATCGGTAATTATATCCCAAACCTTGCATTTCGTAATACCACCCTCCGTGATTTTCTTCTAGTAGATCCGGATTTTTAGTTATTCCATGAGAGCTCAACATCTTCAAACTCTCGTACATTTCCTTATTATTAGTGGTCACCATCCCTCCTTCACCCGTAGCAATATGTTTTACTGGGTGAAATGAAAAAATCTGCATATCCGAAAATACTCCGTTACCACAACGTTGTTTAACGGCATTAGAATCCACAAAATATCCACCAGGTGCATGACAGGCATCTTCTAAAATCCATAATCCATACGTATCGCAGATTTGACGCAACTTCTCAACATTAACTGGATAACCTGCAAAATCTACTGGAATAATTCCGCTGTAAGTACCCTTCGGAACAGACTTTAGTTTCGCTTCCAGTTTTAGTAAGTCCAGCGTATAAGTTTCGGCATCAATATCTACAAAATCAACCTCCGCCCCACAGTACAGCACAGAGTTAGAACTGGCCGCAAAGGTGATTGGAGTAGTAATCACCTTGTCTCCAGGCTTTACATTTAAAACCAAATTAGCCAAATGCAAGGCATCCGTTCCATTGGTTACCGCAACGGCATATTTTGCTCCTACGTACTCTGCAAATTTCTCCTCAAATTCAGCCACCATTGGACCTTGAGTCAAGAAATCAGATTGAAGAGTATCCACAACCATGTCGATATCTTCTTGCGTTATATTTTGTCTTCCGTAATTTATTGATTTCATGATCAAAATTAGTTCACATATTTTTCAATCAATTCCCGCATGCTTTCCACCGTTTCCCATTCCGTATTTTCACCCGAATTATAATAAAATCCTTCCGGTACTTTAACAGCCTTTTTTTCAGCGATAAATTTATCTAATCTGAATGCAGGAGTAGAAGGTAATATCACATAATACGTTCCTAAATCATAGGTATAAAAGGAATCAGAAGACGTAATCATTTCTTCATGTAGTTTTTCACCTGGACGTATTCCAACTTCAATCATCTCACACTCCGGACCAATAGCTTCTGCCACATCCAAAATCCTATAGGAAGGAATCTTGGGAACAAATATCTCGCCACCCCAAGCATTTCCCATAGCATGAAAAACCATATCACACCCCTCTTTTAGGGATATATTAAAACGTGTCATTCCCTTATCTGTAATTGGCAAAATGCCCTCTTTCCTCTTTTTCTGAAAAAATGGAATCACCGAGCCATTTGAGCCCATCACATTCCCATAACGAACCACCGATATTTTAATGTCACGACTACCTTTAATGTTATTAGCAGCCACAAAAAGTTTATCGGCAGCAAGCTTTGTAGCACCATAAAGGTTAATCGGTGCCGCTGCTTTATCGGTTGACAAGGCAACAATATTTGTAACCCCGGTAGAAAAAGCCGCATCAATAACGTTCTGAGAACCTAGAATATTGGTTTTGACCGCTTCCATAGGATTATACTCGGCAATTGGGACGTGCTTCATCGCTGCTGCGTGAATAACGTAATCTATCCCCTCCATAGCGGTAATCAAACGTTCCTTATCGCGTATATCACCAATAAAGTAACGAATAGACCTGTATTTCTCCGGGGGATATTCTTGAGCCATTTCAAATTGTTTTTGCTCGTCTCGAGAATAAATCACCAACCTTCTTACCTCTGGCCAAGATTCGTAAATTCTTTTTGTTAATTCTTTCCCTAAGGATCCTGTACCTCCTGTTATCAGTACCGATTTACCGCTTAAATCTAACATATTTCTGCAAAAATAATTTGCAGCGAATATAAAGATTAGACAATTTCAATCAAACTAAATACGACTATTTATTTCTAATATTACCTCTGATAAACTACCTATCGCTTAACTACTTTGATGATCCTCACTTCCTTTTAAGAACAAATTTTCACAAAATGGATTCCAAATAAAATGACGTAAAAGTATTTTTTCTAAAAAAAAAATGGCGGTGAATTCTGCCCAATAAAGTTCGCTTCCATTACCGGGAAAATCGAGAGTTCATTTCTATTCAATTCCTCTTGCAAATATTAACCTCATCATTAATAAGGTTTGGAGATTTATATATACTGGTAAATGAAATTCCTAAACGACCTAATTTTCATTCATACCCGAAATAAAACTTTCACTTGATTCCCTTACCATTGAAGTGTATGAATTATCACTATCCACGCACGCCCCCTAATAACTAACAGTTCACATCAACCCTTTACATATTACGATTTATCGATAGTATTAATATTCAACTAAATCGTAATAATACGACCATAACCAATAGCGGTAATTCTAATGGGAAATACGATCCTGAAATGACATACATCACCCAATGTGGCGTAGAGCGTTCTCCTGTGAAACACCTAACATTGAAAGCAATGAAGATAAACGATTTTCTACTGTTCCTTTTTGAAAAAACCTCGAAAGGCGAAATAAACACTTCCCAGAATCAGTAAAATCACTAACGAAGAACCTGCGAAAGCAATTTTTTCTCCCGTATAATAAGAACTTGGAGCAAATACAAATTCAATCTCATGTGATCCAGCCGGCACTCTGATGGTTCTTAGTAAATAATTAGCACGACCAATGGGTACCTCTACCCCATCAATTTTAGCCGTCCAACCCACCGGATACCAAACTTCAGACAATACAGCGACTTGATCCGTAGTAGAATTGGAACGGTAAACCATTCTATCTAAATCGTATTTTTCCAAATGGATCGATCCAATACCATTACCCACTTTACCAACAATTTCCTTTTGATCCACCCGGATAATTGCGGTAGCGTTTAATTCGGTCTGGCCCAAAGCTAACATTTCTTCATTTGCCGATTCAACGTATTTAATATTACTTACAAACCAAGCACCACCAAAGGCTTCAGGATTTTGAACGGGTGGCGAATCTGGTGAATAAATAATATATTTAGTATTTAACATATTTAAAATCGGAATACTTTTAAATACAGGTAAGATATCATTTACCGTTTTAGCGCCTCGTAAAGCACCTCCAATTTTTTGGATTTCAGCAGAAATATAGTATTCTATTAATTCCTGGTAGCTTTTCATTTTAGCACCATTATATCCTCCAATAGAATGATGAAAATATGAAGTCCCGGTTTCATTAAAGGTACTTACTGAAATATTTAGAACTCGTTTATCGGGAGAGCTATCTGACAAAATAATTTTATCCGCAGCCGAAATGGTGAATGGCTCCGTTACTCTTCTTTTACTTTCAAAGCCCTTATCGACATCCATGTAACGGGTATTTACACCCCACATATCCACTAATACCAACAATACAATTACCATGGTAACGGTTCCTTTAGCTAACTTTCCTTTAATACTAGCCCAAAGTAAAATGGCAGCGACCAAAATGAAACCAAAGGAGCGCATAGCATCCGCTTTAAATAACGAAACTCTAGCTAATTCAATGTTATCCATCAAGTCATTGATTTGCCCAGCTGGCCAACCATTACTTTTCAATGAATTCAAATAATTATCGTATTCTCCCGCTTTAAAAAACTCGAAAAAACTGGTGGGCGAAATCCAAAACAATAAAGAAACACCCCCGGTTAAAGCAAAAGCAATCCAAAGTGCTTTATCATTTTTCCACGTTAAAGTTTTCCCAAATAATACGAGATTCTCATTTAAGAACTCCTTATTCGATAACAGCTTTCTTAATCCCAAAGCAGCCAATAAAGGGATGGCAAATAAACTCACAATTTCAATTGAAACAACAGCTCTAAACTTATTGTACATTGGAAAATAGTCAATAAAAAAATTCGTTAATCCAGGAAAGTTCTTTCCCCAAGACAACATGGTGGTTACGACTGTGGCAATAACTAAAGCCCATTTCAACGTTCCATCCACCAGCAATAAACCAATCACAAACAAGAAAACGATAATTGCGCCTGCATACATCGGCCCTCCAACAAATGGTTGATCTCCCCAATAGGCATCTACCCCTTCCAACTGCTTTTTATACTTTTTATCTACGTTTTTCAACGCCACTTTATGCTCAGAAAGCCTACTTGAACCAGGCCCTTTAGCATGTGGAATAAGTAATGACCACGTTTCAGAAATACCGCCACTCCAATTGGTAATGTAAGATCGATCTAAACCAGATGTTTTATCCTTCGTTTGGTCTAAAGTCAGCTCCGATTTACCACGAGTACTACTTGCTGTATACTCTTGAGTGGTTAACAATTGTCCTGCTGAAGGGAGCGTCCCCAGAATTATGGCCCCAGCAAATAAGGATGCTGAAATCAAATAACCTTTCATGTCTTTCTTTCGAATATCCTCCACAAATTCCAACACAAAAAATATGACTAAGAAGAACACAAAAAAGTAATAGGTCATTTGAGGGTGATTGGACACCATTTCAAACGACATAAATAATGCCGAAACCGCGAGCCCTAGGACATATTTCTTTTGACGAATTAATATGGCACCGGCCAATATTCCTGGCAAATATCCCAATGCCATCACTTTAGCGAAATGACCCGCTCCTAACACTACAAAATTATAAGATGTAAAAGCGTAGCCAACAGAACCCAAAACGCCTATTGGGATTTCCACTTTCAACACGCACATTAAAATGAAAAAAGAAATTAAACTCCATACAATATATAATGCAGGGCGTTCTAACCCTAGTGTGGTAAGAGGTCGAATATACTTTGCAACTAAATTATTAGGATACCGAATACTAACGTAATAAGCGGGCATTCCTCCAAACATCGAGTTAGACCATAAAGGGACTACACTTGTTTCATCTATAAAATCATTAATCTCTTTGGCGCCTCCCTTCCATTGTTTCTGATCATGGGTGGCTAATTGTTTGCCTTGCATTTGAGGGTAGAAATACCCCAAGCTAATAGTTACAAAAAATATTAAAACACCTAGATAGGGTAAGATTTTTTTATAATTGAGTTTGTCCATTTTACCAAAATTTGTAAAATGCAAAATACAATTTAGTCGGAAATGGCAAATAAAAACAGCTACAAAATAGCATGAAAATTGAATTCCCAATATTCATGAAATAATCTCTAATACAAAAACGTAATAATCTCCTTTACCTTTCCTCAAAGGAGATTATTACATCCCAAAATTTATTTATTTTACGATCACCTTTTCTACTCTTTGGTCCCCTTGAGATGCTAAACGAATTAAATAGACACCCGGTTGATAATGGGTACAATCCACTAGGAAGATCTTCTTTTTTGTGGAGGAGTTTGCAATCACCTTTCCAGTAATATCCATAATGGTGATATTTAATTCCTCCATCACATTATTTTCAACCGTTAAGATAGTAGCTACTGGATTAGGATAAATTCGGACACCCCTCAATGACAACTTGGATACCCCCACATTGGTCACCCCCACACATGGTGATGATTTTAAACAGGATCCATTGGTTATTTCAACCGCATACTTACCGTTTACACTTGGTGTAAAAACAGAGTCTTGTGCCCCTAATATTGGAATGTTACCGTTATTACAATCCATCCATTGATATTGGTAATTGGAATTAGATACCGCATGTAGCTCAGCCCCTAATTGAGAAATGGAAGTATCCGTTTCCGTTACCTGAAGATTTATAGAAATAATACTATCACAACCTACACCATTGCTTATAATCGCTTGGTATTGTCCTGAAGTGGTATATAAAGCACCATCAGGTGCCGTATACCTTCCACAAGAGCTTTCCGTTACATTGCTGAAACTAGCATTTAGCAGGGTTAAATCTAATACAATTATTGAATCACATCCCAGTACATTGATTACGGTATCCTTATATATCCCACTAGACCAATAAGTATTTCCATTCGATATCCAGGTGTAATTTTCGCATGCTATCTCTATTTGTATAACACTTTGAGAATTATTAATGGTTAAATTAATGGTCATCAAACTATCACACCCTATTGAATTAGGGATCGTATCCATGTAGGTTCCCGAAGAATTCCATATGGCATCCCCACTTGGCGAAACGAAAGAGTCGCACGCAACTACATATATTAGTGCATTACTTGTTGGAAGGATAGTCAAATCCAATTGCATTAAGGAATCACATCCATTTTGATTACTAAATAAACTTGAATAATTGCCGCTCAAATTGTAGACCGTACTCGTTACCGACCAATAGTATGAATCGCAACTGCTTTGAGTCAAAACAGTCGTATCCCCTGAATTAATGGTCAAGTTTAAAGTATTAACAGAATCACATCCCATTACATTGATTACTGTATCGTGATATACACCACTCGTCCAATAGGTCATTCCATTCGATATCCAGGTGTAATTTTCGCACGCTATCACTGTATGAATCACACTTTGAGAATTATTAATGGTTAAATTAATGGTCATCAAACTATCACATCCTATTGAATTAGGGATCGTATCTAAATAAGATCCTGAACTAGTCCACGTATTTAAACCACTGGGCGAAATGTAACTATTACATGTATTAATTATTAGTACTGAACTGGATGGTTGGGTAATGATCAGATTCAATTCCACCACAGAGTCACACCCTAAAGCACTCGGTAACACCTCGGTAATAATCCCGCTATTTAAATACGTTAATCCATTGACACTCCAGGTGTAGGAAATACAAGAAGAAATATTCAATGAGGTGAATGAACTTACTCCGACCACTAAATCAATAGTGATAATGCTATCACACCCTAGCGAATTTGGTAGGGTATCTTGATACACGCCAGAATTCGTCCAAATATAATTTCCACTAGGAGATGTATAGCTATTACACGCAATAGGAGAAATGGCTGAAAACGAAGTATTCACGGATAGGTTAATGGTCAGAATACTATCACAACCGGAGCTATTTGGGATGGTATCCATATACACCCCTGACGCGATCCAATATTTACCGGAAGGGGAGGTGTAGGGATTACACATTACTGCGTTAATGGTGGCAGTAGTATTACCACCAACGATTAAGTTAATCTCTAATACACTATCACATCCTATACTAGTTTGTAGGGTGTCGTAATACACACCAGATGAATACCAGGTATGACTCCCACTCGGAGAAATATACGAACCACATGATGAAACGGAAAGGTTAGAGGTTGCAATCAGACCTGAAACTATAACCGTATCAGAAACGGTATCGCAATAGTTAGTAACGGTAACACTATAGGTTCCGTTCTGACTAATCGTTAAGGTTTGATTTGATGTACCATCACTCCATAGGTAATTAGCCCCACTATTACCGGCATCAATCAGGTGATTTGTGAGGTTACAAATTGCGGTGTCATTCCCTAAATCAACATGCAAAGTATTGGGTATGCTAATGGAAACGGAGTCAACGGTTGAAATACAACTATTAGAAAACGACACATTAATGTTTCCACTGTTACTCGTGGCGTACGTTGATGCCGTACTTCCATTATTCCAGCTATAGGTTCCTGTAGGAATTGTAGCATTAAAATTGAAATTTGTAGGCGAACAAATAACGGTATCTTCCCC
>CAJXZP010000019.1 GCA_913062955.1 uncultured Flavobacteriales bacterium
AGTCGGGTGTGACTCTATTATAACGCTCGATTTTACTTTGCTTCCAGCAACTTCATTTACGGATGTCATCACCTCTTGTACTCCAATTACTTGGATAGATGGTATATCGTACAATCAAACCACAAATGGTCCCTCTTTTACTATTCCAAATAATCAAGGCTGTGATAGTATTGTCACCTTAAATTTTACTTTATTAGAAGTAGACACTTCGGTTACTCGAAACTATTTAACGCTAACCGCCCAAGCTACTAGTGCCACCTATCAATGGATGGATTGTGACAATGGAAGTATAGCAGGAGAAACGAGTACGAGTTTTACGGCTACCCAAAATGGTACTTATCAAGTAGAAATCACTCAAAATGGATGTGTGGATACTTCCGCCTGTTTTGCCATTTCGAACGTTGGAATTGGAGAATCAGAATTGATAGGTGTTTCTTTATTTCCAAATCCAACCAGTGATGTTTTACATATCAATAAAGGAAGTAATGCTTCATTAATAATTACGATTATGAATAGCACAGGAGCAATAGTTTACCAATCCACTTCAAAAAACCAAATCACCAGTATTAACATGGCTAAAATGGCTACGGGAATATATGTGATTATATTGAAAAATGAATTAGGTAGGAAAGTAGAAAAAGTGGTGAAGAGGTAGGGCATTCAATTAAATTAGTGCAAGGGAGAATGCGTAGTGGTATTCTCCTTTTTTTTTGTCAATAAACCGATGAGCTAATAGTTTTTAGATATGTGAATAAGAAACCCATACTACCCACAAAATAAAAGGGTGCTCGGAGCCAAAGAATAACAAAAGAGGCATTAAATCTAATCTAGAAATAATGCCTCTTTTAGGTTCAATAATTTAAGTTTCGATTACAATACCGAAAAATATTGGGGTACCAAGCTCTTGATTTTAGCTAAGGTTTCGGATACCGTTAAATCACTCATTCCTCCCGAAGCATTGGCGTGTCCACCGCCATGAAAGTGTTCAGAAGCCAGCACATTCACTGGGTTTTCTTCTCCTTTGGAACGGAAAGATATTTTCATGATCCCATCTCTCTCAGAGAACACAATGGCTGCTTTCATTCCCTTAATAGACAAGGCTTGGTTGGCCAAGTTGTCGGTATCTCCTTTTTGGTAATCGTATTTTGCTAACTCTTCTTTCGATAATGAAATGACGGATACCATATAGTCTTCCATAATCTCCAATTTTTCGCACATCGCATACCCTTGTAAACGTAAACGACTTGCCGTGTTGTTATCACTAAGTACTTCGTGTACTAAATGATGTTCTACACCCGCTCTAAGTAACTTGGCCAATACTTCGTGTGTTCGTGGTTTTGCCGATGGAAACCGGAAACTACCCGTATCAGTTAAAATACCAAGGTACAATGGTGTTCCAATTTTTTGGTCCAGTAAGTCCCCATTCCCCGATTGTTCGATCAACTCTACAATCAACTCGGAGGTAGAGGAAGCAGTAGTTTCAGATACCGTTAAGGTTGGAAACTCTTCTGGGTTTAAGTGATGGTCAATCATGATTGTTTTGCAAGTTACGGCTTCTAATAAAGCTTGCATCTCCGGCCCAATCCGGTTAGTGGCATTGTAATCTAAACAAAACACCAAGTCCGCTTCTTGAAACGCAGTCGTCACTTCTTCGGGGTGATCTGTCATTAATCGAAAAGAAGACGTATCTAACCAATACAAAAAACTAGGGGCTGCATCTGGATGACAAACCGTGGCTGTTTTACCGAGTTTTTCAATAAAATGTAATAACCCTAATGAACTCCCTATGGAATCACCATCGGCCGATTTATGAGAGGTGATCACGATATGGGAAGCCGCTTTTATTTCCGCAACTATTTGTGTGTATATATTCATGCTAGTTTTTTTCGTGTAAAGTCCTACTGTAAATTCAGTAGGTGTTTTGTATTTAAATAAGGAGTGGAGGTAAATCCTGTAACCTGTTGTTATGTTGTGTTTTATAGCTCTCCTTCCCGGATGAGTTGAAGGGAGTCTATTCGAATCTGTGCATTTTCAATTAAGGTAGTCAATACCATTTTCTCTTCTATCGCTTTACGAACTTCATCTGGTCGAATACCTTTGTTTCGTTTGTATAAATACGCTAAACGATCAATTTCATGGTCTAATGTTTGGTTCATTCGTGACAGACCACCATCTATTTTTTCCAGTTTTAGTTGGTCTGCAATTTCTATAGCCGTCTTAATCATTTCTGGAAAAATGATATCTACCAGTGTTTCATTTTCAATGAGATCATCAATTCTTCCGGGGATCAATTGTTGATGGAATAAGTCTACTGGATAATTATCGGTCACCTCATCGCCTGTATAGTTTACCACCACACGCAAAGGCGTTCCCGGTAGAAAACGATCAATATTTACGCCTTTTTTACCGGCTGATTCCAATACAAATAACACTTCTAATAAAATTCCCTTCTTAGCAGTTCCTTTCAAAATACCAAAACTTGCAGCTCCTGTACCTAAACTAAGCATCATGTCTAAAGCACCCGTTACCATGGGATGATCCCAACTAATAAAGCTAACATCTTCTCTGCTTAGGGCACGTTTTCGGTCAAATGTTACCGATATTCCATCCGCTGGAATAGAAGGAAAAGCCTCTCTATTGGATCCTGCTGGATGCAGCAAATAAGTACGTGGAGCCAAATCTTCCATTTCCACGCCAAAATGAGTAAATACTTCGGTCATGTATTGCTCCAATTCTACCTCTTGGTCGGCCGCTTTTATTTGCTCGATTAACTTTTTAGCCACTATAGGTCTAAAGGAGTTCATTTCGAGTAACCTATCCCGACCCTTGGCTAATTTTTGTTTTAACTCTTTTTGATATTTAGACGTATCGGAAATTAAAGTATCCACCTTCGTATTTTGGTCCGGGGAGGAAACGGCCAATGTGCTATCTGACAATCGATCGCTAAATAAGTGTGCGATTTGATTTCCACCTTCTATATTCTCTTCAAAAGCATTTAATCCCTCGTGGTACCAACGGACCACTATTTCTTGGGGACTCCCTTTCAAGTAAGGCACATGGATTTGAATATCTTTGGATTGCCCAATACGGTCTAAGCGACCAATTCGTTGTTCTAATAACTCGGGGTGTAAGGGTAAATCAAACAATACTAAGTGATGGGCAAATTGAAAATTTCGGCCTTCACTACCTATTTCCGAACATAACAATATTTGGGCGCCATCTTCTTCGGCAAACCAAGCCGCATTTCGATCCCGTTGTACAATGCTAAGATCTTCATGAAACACACCCACTTTTGAGGTGCTTCGTTTCTTTAACGCTTTTTCTAAAGCCAATACCTTCGTTTTGCTTTTGCAAATCAAGAGTACTTTGGCCGGGTTCAATTGCGTTAACAGGTCAACTAACCAGGTCACGCGTGGGTCTGTCGAAAACCAGAACTGCTGCTTTACTTCTGTACCCAATTGTACTTCGGTGTCACTCGTATATTCCTCCGATAAACGTTGCATCCATTGCTTTGGCTGGGATGGAGCTTCCAACGCAATAATACGCGCTTTTCGTGTAGGGAAACCGCTCATAGCGGCACGTGTATTTCTAAATACCACACGACCCGGGCCATGTTGATCCAATAAATTTTCTATTAATTGGTGGGTTGCCACAGGGTCTTTTTGGTCCATTTTAGAGATCCTACTTTTACCAAATAGGTTTTCTAATAAAGTAATGTCCTTTTTCTTTAAAGATTTCCCAACTGCCAAATGATCCACAATAGTGGCAATCTCTTTATGATCTTGCGATTCATTAATAAATTGATCGTAATCCGCATAGCGGTCTGGATCGAGTAATCTTAAACGGGCAAAATGGCTTTCAACGCCCAATTGCTCTGGAGTAGCGGTTAAAAGTAATAATCCTTTCGCTACTTTACTCAACAATTCAATAATGGCATATTCGGGGCTAACTTTCGTTAATGACCATTGCAAATGATGCGCTTCATCCACCACCAGCATATCCCAATCGGCCGAAATTGCTTGATGAGCTCGGGTGGGCGAATTGGCTAAGAAGGAAGTACTACAAATAATCAATTGGTCATCTAAAAACGGGTTTCCCTCTGGAGCACTTTCGTCCAGTGCTGCACATCTTTCTTCATCAAAAATGTGGAACCATAAATTAAAACGCCTCAGCATTTCAACAAACCATTGATGGATTAATGAATCTGGTACCACAATTAATACACGAGATACTTGACCACCTGATAACAAACGATGCAAGATTAAACCGGCTTCAATCGTTTTACCCAGTCCTACCTGATCGGAGAGTAAAACCCGCGGTGCGTAACGAGAACTGACTTCGTGTGCCACGTATAACTGATGGGGAATAAGATCAATTCGGCCACCTACAAATCCATTGATAGGTGATATTCTACGCATATGATCGTATTCCAATGTTTTTCTTCGTAATGAAAACACCTCTGGAGTTTCTACATCCCCCATAAGAAGACGGTCATGAGCGCCATACTTTGCCGAAACCGCTCCCAAATCGGCCTCCGACAAACTTCCCTTTTTTCCAATATATATAAACAGGTTTCCCTTGTTTTGAACGTGTTCAATAACGAATGGGAGGTTATTGATATCTACAATGGTATCGCCCGGTTTAAAAACCACTCTTCGTAATGGTGCACTACCAGTAGCATATAGCCGTGTTTCATTGGATGTAGGGAAATGTACCTGGACCCGATTTTTACTCGTTTCCGTAATCACACCCACGCCCAACTCTGGCTCACCCTCACTAGTCCATCTTTGATTTGGATAGAAATTCTCCATATTATCCGCTGTTTTACCTTCTGATTTTAACCTCTAGAAAGCCTCTTTTTATGAGGCGCAAGGTCTTCCATTTTTACGGCATCACCAAGAGCGGGAGATTTTAATTTTTTTAGGGTAATGCTCGAAAGAAACCGTTTAATCAAATAGGCATAGCGCTACTTTTATTGAAAGGTGGATGCGACAATTCTAGGTGCTCATTAGGTATCTGTTCCTGTTTTTTGGTAAATTGCGTATTGCGATCTAATCTTCCGTATATCTATCCGTTACGCAGGGTTAGGAAATGGTAAACGGGTGGTGAAAATAGGAGGAATGCATAAAGTGAAAAAGGGTGCTAGGGGATAGGGTTTGAATGAATACTTCCTAAAGCATCAATTGAAAAATAAGAACCAATGAACTTTAGAAAAGCGACAGAAAATGATATTTCAGCCATTGTAGAAATGATTGCGGATGATGAACTCGGTGAAAAAAGGGAAAATTATCAATATCCTTTACCGATGGAGTATCTAAAAGCATTTGAAAAAATAGATGCCGATGAAAATCAAGAATTAATGGTGGTCGAAAACGAAAACGCTGAAATTATTGGAACTTTACAATTGTCATTTATCCAATACCTGACGTATCGAGGTGGTATTAGAGCACAAATAGAAGCCGTACGAATAAGAAAGGACCAACGAGGACTTGGGACGGGAAAAGCGATGTTTACATGGGCGATCCAAAGAGCGAAAGAACGAAAGGCTCATTTGTTACAATTAACCACGGATAAAAAAAGACCAAAGGCCCTTCAGTTTTACCAAGATCTCGGATTCAAAGCCACGCATGAAGGAATGAAAATACACTTGGATTAAAAAAATACCGTTTCCGATATTGTAGGTATAATACATCTACCCAACAATTTCCGATGCATCGTTACGTAAGCAATGGCCCATTTAATTTGTGTTTAACCATTGATGATGGCAATGGATGTGTAGATACCTATTGTGATTCTATTTCTAGCCAAGGGATTTGGTTTAGAACCTCTGGATTTGATCTACATGTGGAAGGGGCGGAACCGAACGGAATCGTTACTGTCAATCCTTCGAACAACATCCATAATTTACACCAATCCAATTAGTGATTTTATAAACATCGATAAAGGAAGCAATACTTCTTTAGAAATTACCGTACTCAATAGCGATGGAGCAATCGCTCATCTATCTAATTCAAAAGATCAAATCTCTATCATAAACATGGCTAAAATGGCCTCTGGTATCTATATAGTTACTTTGAAAAATGAATGGGGTGTTGAAGGTAACAAAAGTGATGAATAGGTAAGTTGTTTGCTTGATCTCCTGCTGATGGATTGGGTGAGATATAAGTTTCAAATCTAAATTTACTAATTCACAAATGTTTTAATAGTTATTTGTAACACTTTAGTGTAGAGAATATTAAATAAAATAATGTATCATTGTTGTTCAAAATACTTTGTCTCCTTTTTTAAATATTTAGAACTCTATTTAGTCCAATACTACCTTATGAAAAAAATACTACTCTTTATTCTGCTTATAGCAAGCTTTTCTTCACAAGCACAAACAACCCATACAGTTACCAATACCAACGATGCGGGGGTTGGGTCCTTAAGAGCAGCAGCAGATAGTACGGTAGCAGGAGATACCATTCGTTTTGCATCTTCTTTAATTGCATCTGGATCTGATTCTATTGTTTTAACCACTGGCGAAATTTCCTTTGGTAACAAAGGAATTACCATAAAAGGAGTCTACAACATTACAGATACTTTATTTATATCTGGAAACAATAACTCACGGATCTTTTCATTTGATGAAGCAGGTAGAGTTAGTTTGGACTCTTTAGTGTTGATTAATGGCAACGGATTAGGAATTAATTCTTCAAGTAAGCAAGGGGGAGCAATTTACATTAGGAATTGTACTGATACTTTATTTGTGGTAAATTCTACCATATCAGGAAATTCTATTATACCCGTAAACTCTAATACATCAGGAGGTTGGGGAGATGATGGGGGAGGAATTTATTCTTTTAACTCACCTTTAAGTCTAATAAATTCTACGATATCAGGAAATACAGCTCGTGGGGGTGGGGGGATTTTCTCTACTTCTTCTGTTAGTATCACCAATTCAAACATATTAGGAAATTCAGCTTTTACAGGTGGCGGGGTTTGTTCTATTATATCACCTATAAGGATTCTAAACTCTACGATATCAGGAAATACAGCGACTATGTCTGGTGGGGGAATTCATTCTTCTTCTGTTAGCATAACAAACTCAACCATATCAGGTAATTCTGCTTATGCAGGTGGGGGGATTTGTTCCGATCCTTCTTATTTTTCTGATTCTTGCTCTATCATGATATTGAGTTCAACGATATCCGGAAATTCGGCTTATTCGACTTCAGGTGGGGGTATTTATTCTAGTTCTTTTGTTTATTCTTCTATTATGGTAAAAAGCTCTACAATATCTGGAAATACAGCTATTAATGCAGGTGGGGGGATTTTTTCTTTTTCTTCTTTGTTTTCTTCTGTTAGCATAATAAATTCAAGTATACTAGGAAATTCACTTTCTGCTCATTATTCCACTGGGGGAGGGATTTGTTCTCAATCTGCTCCTACAGCTTCATCTCCATCTTCGTCTTCTTATTCTTCCTTGGTGAGCATTATAAACACTACCATTTCAGGAAATTCAGCTTTTGATGGCGGAGGAGTTTATTCTTTTTCCAAATCTCATTCTTTTTCGTTCCCATCATCATCTTCTTCTTCTTCTTCTGTAAGTATAACCAGTTCTACCATATCAGGAAATACAGCAATACGAACAGGTGGGGGGATTTATTGTTATTCTATTACTGGTTCGTCTTCTTTTCCTGTTTCTTCTTCTGTGAATGTCACAAATTCTACGGTATCAGGAAATACTGCTTCTATCACAGGCGGGGGTGTTATGTCATATTGCATTCTTCCTGCTTCTAATCTTAATTCATCTGCTACAGTTATGGTCACAAATTCTACTATAGCAGGAAATATTGCTTCTCTTGGCGAGGGGATTTACTGTCAATCCTACGGTACTTCTATTTCTCAATCATTCGGTCTACCTAATTCTTCTGTCATAACTATTACGAGTAGTATCGTGACAGAAAATGGGAGTAACGGTAGTGGAATATTTAGTAGTCATCCACCCACAATTACCTCAAATGGATACAATATTTTTAGTGATATACCCACGGGGGTTATAGGGACTGATAGTACAAACATAACAACTGCACAACTAAATTTACAAGTGTTAGCATTTAATGGGGGCTCTACTCAGACTATGCTGCCAGCTGTGGGGAGTATTGCCTTAGATCATGGGAATCCAAATGATAGCTCTGATGCACAAAATGCTCCCATTGTAGGAACAAGAAATGTGGGGGCTGCAGAAAGTTGTTATGCATCGCCATCTTCCATTAACGTAACTGAATGTTCTTTTTATACCGTCCCAAGTGGTAATTTATCATACACTCAAAGTGGTATATACAAAGATACCATTATAACTACCTGTGGAGCAGACAGTGTGATCACAATTAATTTAACCATTAATTCAACAACTTCTATTATTACAGAAATGGCTTGCGATAGCTATACCTCACCGAGTGGAAACTACGTTTGGACGAGTTCAAATACATATAAGGATACGATACCAAATGCAGTGAATTGTGATTCTATTATCACGATTAATTTAATTATTAATTCGACAACTGCTATTATTACAGAAACCGCTTGCAATAGTTATACTTCACCGAGTGGTAATTATATTTGGACGAGTTCCAATACGTATATGGATACGATTCCCAATGCATCGAATTGTGATTCTATCATCACAATAATTTTGACAGTGAATTATCCATCAACTGCCACTGTTACAGTAACCGCTTGTGATAGCTATACATCGCCTAGTGGAAATTATGTTTGGACGAGTTCCAATACGTATATGGATACCATCCCAAATGCAGCGAATTGTGATTCCATTATCACCATTAATTTGACTATTAAGAACTTCACAACTTCTACTATTAATGAAACAGCATGTAATAGCTATACATCCCCGAGTGGAAATTATGTTTGGACCAGTTCTAATACCTATTTAGATACCATCCCAAATGCAGCGAATTGTGACTCCATTCTCATCATTAATTTAATAATTAATAATAGCTCTCAAAGTACGGATATACTAACCGCTTGTGATTCCTTATTATGGATAGATGGCGTAACGTATACGGCAAGTAATAATACCGCTACGTATACATTAACAAACACTTTAGGTTGTGATAGTGTAGTGACCCTGGATTTAACCATCCATAACTCCTCTACCGGAACGGATGTATTGACCGCTTGTGATTCCGTAATATGGATAGATGGCGTAACGTATACGGCAAGTAATAATACCGCTACGTATACATTAACTAACACTTTAGGTTGTGACAGTGTGGTTACTCTAGATTTAACGATTACTAATTCCACTACGGGAACGGATGTATTGACCGCTTGTGATTCCTTAACATGGATAGATGGCGTAACGTATACCGGAAGTAATAATGCCGCTACGTATACATTAACAAACACTTTAGGTTGTGATAGTGTAGTGACTCTAGATTTAACGATAACTAATTCCACTACAGGAACGGATGTATTGACCGCTTGTGATTCCTCAACTTGGATAGATGGCGTAACATACACAGCAAGCAATAATACCGTTACGTATACATTAACAAACACTTTAGGTTGTGATAGTGTAGTGACCTTGGATTTAACCATCCATAACTCCAATACCCAAACGGATGTTATTACCGCCTGTGATTCCTTAACTTGGATAGATGGCGTAACCTACACAGCAAGCAATAATGCCGTTACGTATACATTAACAAACACTTTAGGTTGTGATAGTGTAGTGACCTTGGATTTAACCATCCATAACTCCACTACCGGAACAGATGTTATTACGGGGTGTGATTCCTTAACATGGATAGATGGCGTAACGTATACGGCAAGTAATAATACCGCTACGTTTACATTAACCAACACTTTAGGATGTGATAGTGTAGTGACCTTGGATTTAACCATCCATTATTCTTCTATGGGTATAGATGTAATCACTGCTTGTGATCGTTTGACTTGGATAAATGGAATTACGTATTATTCAGATAATAATACGGCCATAGACACTATTATGAATAGTTTAGGATGTGATAGTATAGTTACTTTAAACTTAACTATTCAAACGATTGATTCAACGGTGATTCAAAGTAACGATACTTTAACAGCTGTTGAAATTGGCGCATCTTACCAATGGATGGATTGCACTACGAACACCCTAATTAATGGGGCCGTTTCCCAACAGTTTGTACCTACTGTAACTGGGACTTATAGGGTGGAGATTACCAAAGGGCTCTGTGTGGATTCATCTGCTTGTTTTCAGGTAATTGTATGCGTCAACGAAGCTTTATATTCCGTTATAAATAATGGTGCAGGAAATTTCGATTTTACAGATGTATCGCTCGGATCGTACACACAAACCCATTGGTCTTTTGGAGACGGAGTGACTTCCATACTTAGTAACCCAAATCATGTATATCAAGCCAATGGCAATTACGTAGTGGTATTAACTATTAACGACTCATTAGCCAGTAATATATGTATGAGCTACTTTATGGATACCATAAGTGTGACAGGTGTAGGTTCGTCTTTGGTATGTCAAGCGGGTTTCTCCGTGTATTTCGATACGACCGCTGGAACGGTTAATGTAGTGAATAGTTCCATGGGAAATAACTTGAGTTATTCCTGGGATTTTGGGGATGGAGCTTCATCTACCCAACAATTCCCTACACATAGTTACGCAAGCAATGGCCCATTTAATTTGTGTTTAACCATTGATGATGGCAATGGATGTGTAGATACCTATTGTGATTCTATTTCTAGCCAAGGGATTTGGTTTAGAACCTCTGGATTTGATCTACATGTGGAAGGGGCGGAACCGAATTCAATGACGAACGTGGAATTAACACAAAACCTGAACATCTACCCCAATCCAGTGCAGGATGAAGTCCATATTGAAATGACTAATTGGCTAACAAATGGAGTGAATATCATCGTACGGGATATCACCGGAAAACTGATTTTCACACAAGAAGTAGCGCCCGTTTCAAACCAAGAAACCATTTCCATTAACACTTCCAAATGGGCGAAGGGAACCTACTTTATCGAAGTAGGTGATGGCGTGAATGTGGTGATTGAAAAAATGGTGGTGCAGTAGATTTAGGATGGCTCTGAATCGTTGGATGGGGATAATGTATAAGCTAGCTTTAAAATAACCGAATAAAAACGAAAGTCAATTGAATGTACATTACCGAATATAGGGGAAACGTCCGGATGAAAATCTGCGGAAACTAGAGATTGTTTAATTTTGAATTTTTTGAGTAATTAAGAAAATCAATGAACTATAATAACAAAACATTTAGACCCGTTCAAAACTCTGAAAACGGAGAAACAACGGAAGAAACTATTTTTGAATATAAACAAGAAGGAGAAATTTTGACTTCAGAATATAGTGGTGGTCAAATAAAACAAGGACATTTAATAGGGTTAGTAGACAAAAACGGAAATATAGAAATGAGTTACCACCAAATAAACACGCAGGGTGAGTTGATGACCGGAATTTGTTTCTCAAAACCAGAAATTATGCAGAACGGGAAAATTAGGCTCTACGAAATATGGGAATGGACTTCTGGAGACCATTCAAAAGGGAATTCGATTCTAGAGGAAATTTAATAAACGACTATCCTTTCTGCTGTTTTTCGTTAACTCTGACAATGACTATGACTATGACAATGACAATGACTCTGACGATGACCTTAATTTTTCCGTTAATATTTAAAGGTTAATAGTTATTTAGAATACTCTTACACCGACTTTGACAATGAATCTGGCTATGGTCTTTTTTTTAGCCTTAGCCTTTGTTTTAGTTTTAGCTGTTAATAGTTAATGGTTAACAGTCAATAGTTATTTTGACGCTGACGCTGACGCTGACAATGACCTTGATTTTCCGTTAATGGTTAAAAGTTAACAGTTATTAATTATACTCTTCAATGACAATGAATCTGGTCTTAGTCTTAGTCCAAGTCATAGTCTTTTTTTTACCCTTAGCTTTTGTTTTAATTTTAGCTGTTAATAGTTAACGGTCAGGAGTTAACAGTTCTTTATACTACTCTTACAATGACAATGAATCTGGCCTTTGTCTTAGTCCAAGTCTTAGTCATAGTGTTTTTTTTCAGCCTTAGCTTTAGCTGTGAATTTTCATATTGAATTTGTGGCTTTTTTCTTTCCCATTTTTAGAATTACCCTCCACATATGAGACAGAACCGGATATTTCGACTTCTAAAATGTCCGTAAATAGGCTCTTTCTTGTGTCTGGCATAATTATGAAATACCCTGTAGGAAAATAGAAATTATGAACGTACTAAAAGAACAATTCAAACAAATGCTGAAAAGCAAATGCTTGTCAAAAGCAGAAAAAAAATACATCCTTAAAATCGTCAAAGATTTGATTAATAAACGAGAGATTATGGCTAGGAACCCAGTCAGCTTTATAGAGGATAGTGATTTTGGTCAAGATTTCAAATTAGATTCAATCACAGGTGGTTAACCCATTTTTTATTTCCTTTTACTGAAAATAAAGGACCCCAACATCGAAGTGAATGGCTAGTTAATACTTCAGAATATGCGTTTTCAACGTGCATTCTTTGGAGTATTGATCGTGCTTAAATCACCGCATGAATATCCAGTGGAATAATTCAATTATTGGAGTAGGTGGCAAGTCCTTAAAAATTACACCATCGAATTAGGTACTTTTGCATCCGGAAAAACGAGAAGAAATATCTTGTTTTGTGCGAGTATGTAGCAGTTTTCGGTAATTAAGGCATAACAAACTAAATAATGGATAGGGATATTAAATATATAACTGAAAATTTTATTGACTCCAATATGGTCTGTGAAATATCACAGATTTCTCATCAAGAATTAGAAAAATTAATAACCGATAAATTAATTCCTAATAGTTCCTATGAGATTAACATGACCTATAAAATTAATTCGCCATTGGGGGATGAAAAGGTAATTTCGGAAGCCAAAAAATACTTTCCTAAAAGTGTGCTAAATTTAATACAGGAGAATACTAAACGAAGTTCATCTGAATTCAAAGAAGTGTTGAAAACGGAATTTATGGAAGCATTTATCCAAAATGCGAATAACCAATTCGCTTACGATGGCATTTTAAAGAAAAATGGAAGTGTAGACATGGAGAAGTTAACGATAGCATTCGAACAAGAATGGCAATACTATCTCCAAGGAATTTATGGAATTTGTACGATCAACGGGACCGGGACAGAAATTGCGAAAAAGGAAATAGCCGTGAAACGATTAATGGCATTTAATAAAAAACATGGGGAGAACAAGTTGGTAGATAAGGATAAAGAAATGCTGCGTATTTTGAACGATGAGTTTAATGAAGTATCTAGTTTATTTGCACCCTATCAACGTATAAGTAGTAGTAGAGGGAAATACCTGGACAAAATTTTGAAATTAAACGCCTTATCTGGATGGATTAAAAACTACGCTAACGACTAGTTTCTACTTTAGAGGATGTTAAGTAATGGCCTTTTTTTTCTAGATGATCACTCCTGCTCCGAAATGAATATCGTGGGTATTAATCAAATTAGAGTGGTCGGCATAAATCAACGGTGTTATAAGTAGCCAATCCGTAGATTTTACAAAACTGGAAATAGGGGGCTTTTGCCTCTGGGATAACGAGATAAATGGTCTTGTTATTTGCGAGTATTATTAAGGAAAAAAAATTAAACCGTAAACAACGCACAAAGCAAATATGGAAAAACGACTACAAATTTGGGGCCTATTGGCACTCTCGATGGCTTTTGGAAGTACCATATCCGGACAAACTATTTACGAAGTCTCCTATGAATCGCAAGCGGACATTAAGGTGTTTGTGGTGGCGTACGAATCGCAATGCGACCTGAAAGTATTCAAAGTAAAGTATGCGTCACAAGCAAACGAAGAGGGGCTATGGTACGTAGTTGCATATGAATCCCAAGCGGATAAAACAATCTACTTTGTAGATTATGAGTCGCAAGCTGATCTCAAAATTTACTATGTAGATTATGAATCACAGGTAGGTTGGAGAAATAATTCGAAGGAGCATTTGTTGAAGTGACACCCAATTCTCCATAAAACAAACACCCTATGCAATGGCAACGTTTTTTATACCAAACGTTATACACGCTAATAAAACACACTTATGATAAACGAACTTCTTCGACATAAAGTATCCACTGTCCAATATTGATTCGAAAAATCCGTATGAGATAGTCATGAAAAATTGGGGGAGTTTACTTATAGAAAAGGGAGTGAAAATCCCATGGGGACAAATGAAACATTGGAGTAGCGTGGGGGTGAAAAATACGGGGTGAAAATGCTGCCCCATTTAATTTATGTAACCGATTAAAGGGTACTTTGGCCGTCTTCAATTTTAAGGGGGAAACCTTGAAAGAAGCATTGTTTTGTGGGTATATATCTAGGTACTCTATCATTCAATTAGAATACAAATGGTAAATGAATTTGACATAACAGTACGAGAAATTCAATTAAAAGACATCGATCTAATAGCCGACTATTGGCTTGAATCGGAACCGGATTTTTTAGTTCAAATGGGAGTTGATTTAAACAAATTACCTACAAGAAAAGCATTGAAAGAAATGCTTTCGGTACAATGCGCTAATCCATTGATGTACAAGAAGTCGTATGCTTTGATCTGGGAGCTTAACGGAGCCCAAGTTGGACACTCCAATGTGAATCAAATCGAATTCGGTGAGGTAGCCACGATGCATTTACATTTATGGCAAGCAACAAATAGAAAAAAGGGAATGGGAACCGAATTGGTGAAAAAATCAATCCCCTTTTATTTTGAGAGTTTAAAAATTAAAAAATTGATCTGTGAACCCTATGCTTTAAATCCGGCACCCAACGAAACCTTAAGAAAAGTAGGGTTTGAATTCCTAAAAAGACACCGGACGATTCCGGGCTCCTTAAATTTTGAGCAAGAAGTGAATCGTTGGGAATTAAGCCGAGAGAAGTATGAAAAAATGAGCGAAAGGCACTTAAAATAAAGGGCTTTAAAACGCATTTTATTCATTGGAGACGAAGGACCCCCACGATCAAATATCATCAATTTACACCTAATTTAACTTAGGAACCCGTTTCTAAAAACTAGAGGAATAATTGAGAGTTTAATTTTTTTAATGAAAAATGTCCTAGCTCCAATTACGATGCATACGGCTAGTTTCTACCTCAGAATATGCAAGGTCTCTTTTTTTCTTGTAGCCCCACTTGGATTCATAAACAAGTAGTACCTCCTTTTGAACATGTACTATGGGAGGAGGGTAAATCAGTAAATAACACAACAAGAAAAGCCTGCCATTGATTTTAGGGATCCGACAAAAGAGTCCTTTAAAAGACACTTTTCCGAAAGGATAATAAACCGCCAAATAGAGGCTGTTTTGTGCGGATAATTGTACGTTAGTAGTTCCATGAAAAGAATCGAAAAAAATTTCGTTGAAAAAGATAAATTGGATATTGATAAATTAACAAATCGTTTCTTTGATTTATTTACCAATAAAGAGGACAGAATCCCAAATGTGGCGGATATAAAAAAACTCTTTATTAAAGAGGGGGTGATCATAAATAACACTTCTGGTCAACCTTTGGTTTATGGTCTACAAGATTTCATTGCACCCAGAGAAAAAATACTGAAGGACGGAACATTAATGGAGTTTAGTGAATATGAAACATCCCATAAAACGGACGTATTTCAAAATATAGCCCAACGATTTTGTCGGTATAAAAAATCGGGGATTCTGAACGGAGAATTCTTTGAATCTGAAGGAATGAAAGCAATTCAATTCATTAAAATAGATACGCAATGGAAAATGGTCAGTGTCATCTGGAGTGATACAGATTAAATACCACAGCCAATAAATCCAAGTAAAGCCAAATAAATCAAGTATCTCCAATTAACCAAAACCCATGGTTAGGTATCTCCAAATTTATTGCTCCGCAATAAATAGACCGGGTAACTTTAGTTCGTAAGCCGCAATAATCTTAATTTTATAGGATGGGGTAGATCAGACTCATTTGGAAATGAGCGAATTATTTAAATGGTATAGAGCTGTGATGCGTGTTTTTAAGAGGTTTCAAAACCCCATTGGTAAGTTCTCAGCGATAAGCAAAAAATGATGAAATGATAAAACAGATAGAATTTCCATCCAGAAATGAATATCCAATATATGCAGAAATGTATATGAAATTAGTCACTAAAGACGGTACACTTATTCAACAATTGAAATCTAGTTTGGAGAGAACGAAAGCTTTAATTAATGATTTACCGAAGGATAAACTGAATTATAGATACGCAAAAAATAAATGGTCCATAAAGGAAGTCTTGGTTCATATAATGGATGATGAAAGAATTTATGGATATAGAGCTCTTTGCTTTGCTAGAAATGATAAAACCAATCTTCCCGGGTTTGAACAAGAAGCGTATAATTATAACTCGGATTCCGCAGAGCGAAGCATCGAGAATATCATGGCGGAATATGAAGCATTAAGATTATCCACTATCGCTTTGTTTAATGGACTTTCAGATACGTCTCTAATGCGAATTGGAATTGCGAATGGGAATCCCGCAAGTGCCAGAGCATTAGGGTATCATATTCTTGGACACGAATTACATCATATTAAAATTATGGAAGATGTCTATTTAAAAAACACCTAATAACCAACACGCTATAAACAAGCAAACACTTAACCTTAATTATTATGCAGGTCTATTAATTGGACGAACTATGATGGAGGGGCTTTTGAAGGCAATCTATAAAGTATAAAAGCAGTGTTTTGTATGGATATAACTACTTTAGCAACCATTTATACACAACTTCAATCGAATATTTTGATGGATACTAAGGATACGATTTACATCACCCAATTAATTTTTGTGAAGGAAGGCAAAGAAAAAACATTTCTTGAATTTGAAAAATTCGCCATTCCTCTGATGGAGAAATATAAAGGGAGAATAATTTATAGGTTAAGACCGACTAAAGAAACTTTTATCTCCGAAGAAAAAGAATTACCCTATGAAATTCACTTTATATCTTTTGATTCTGAAAAGGATTTTAATGAATTTATGAAGGATGATAGTCGATTGGACTTTATTCATTTAAAAGAGGAATCTGTGAGTTCCATGATGCTCGTTAAAGGACAGGAAATATACGGAGATGAAAATGGAGATTAAAGAAATAAAGGCTCAAGAAACGTATAGTCTTAGACAGCAGGTGATGTGGCCGGATAAGCCACTAGAATTTGTTATGCTGAATAACGATGAAGAGGGGGTGCATTTTGGACTTTGGAAAGATTCAAATATTATTTCTGTAGTGTCCTTATTTAGGAATGGGAATGTGGCACAATTCAGGAAATTTGCGACTAAAACTTCTGAACAAGGAAATGGATTTGGGACACTTTTATTGGAGTATGTAATGACTTTTGTCTCTAACGAAAAAATAGAGAAACTATGGTGTAACGCTAGAGCAGATAAAACTTCATTTTACGAAAGGTTAGGAATGACTCAAACTCCCAAAACATTTATGAAAGAGGGTATTGACTATATACTAATGGAAAAAACATTTGCGAACAATGATTCTCAAAGGGAAACTACATTCCGTTAAAGCAAACGAAATCATTTATATCCGGTTTTTAAAAAACTAAAATTTTGAAGAATTTTATTTCAGTATTTCTAATAAGCTTAATAGGGCTTTTGTGTCCGTCAATTCTGGCTCAATCGGTCAATTTTGAATGGGTTACCCCTCTGGGTAAATCCACGAGTGCGAGTGGCTTTGGTTCCACCAACGATTTTGGAAATGCCATCACTACCGATGCACTAGGCCATGTTTATAGCACCGGCTTTTTTCACGATACGGTGGATTTTGATCCCGGGGTAGGCGTTCATAATTTGATTTCAATAGGACTGCATGATGTTTTTATCCAAAAGTTAGATGGTTCCGGGAATTTGCTTTGGGCGCATTCTATAGAAGGACCTTTATCCAGTGAAGGTCATTCCATCACCATCGGTCCTTCTGGAAACGTGTATGTCACAGGAACTTTTTACGGTACCGTAGATTTTGATCCTGGTGCGGGAGTTTTCACCTTGACTTCCACAGGAAACAGTGTGTTTATTGAAAAATTAGATAGCCAAGGTAATTTTTTGTGGGCTAAATTACTGGATGAAACCTCCGGGTATTCTGGAAGTTTTGTTTCCACAGATGACTTGGGATATGTATATGTTACCGGAGCTTTTAATGATACGGTAGATTTTGATCCGGGTACGGGCGTTTTTAACCTGGTTTCAAATGGGGGGCGGGATATTTTTGTCGAAAAGCTAGATTCTAACGGCTATTTTGTATGGGCGCATTCCATGGGCGGGATCGCGGATGATTACAGTACGAACATAGCTACAGATGTATGGGGCAATATGTATATTATTGGGGAGTTTGAAGATACTGCAGATTTTGATCCAGGTGCCGGAACGTTTCATCTAGCATCCTCTTCATCCGTTAAGGATGCGTTTATTTTAAAGTTGGGTTTAAACGGGAATTTCGTTTCAGCCCGATCCATGGATGCTCATTGTTATGCGATCACTGCAGATATTTCTGGAAATATATACATCACCGGAAAGTACTATGGCACCATTGACTTCGATCCAAGCGCTGGAGTTTTTAATCTAACAGCAGGTTATTATGATGCCTTTATCCAAAAAATAGATAGGTACGAGAATTTTATTTGGGCAAAATCAATCGGAGGTGAGGCTCAAGATAATACGGTAGGAATTTCCATTACCACCGATATCGTTGGGAATGTATATATCACAGGAACTTATGATGGTAAAGTAGATTTTGATCCGGGCATGGGAATTTTTCATCAAACCGCAAATGGTTGGAGAGCGGATGTTTTTATTGAGAAATTAGATACCCATGGCAATTTTCTATGGGTCGCAACCGTGGGAGGTTTAGGACAAAATTCCGGCAATTCAATAACCGTAGATACCGAGGGTAATGTGTATACCACCGGTGCCTTTGAAGAAACCGTAGATTTTGATCCCAGCTCTGGGTCAATGATCTTGACCTCCAAAAGTGAAGGGGATGTATTTATTCTGAAGTTGAGCCAGTCCCCCCCTTTGCGGACAGAAGAAAGCCCTTTGTTTACGAATGTATCCATCTTCCCAAATCCAAATACGGGCCAGGTAAATATTAATTTAGATCACCTCAAAAACGTATCTGTTAAAGTTGTTAATGCGAAGGGGCAATGCATTTACCAAAAAGAAAATATCAACACTTCCATTTTGCAACTAGAATTAAATGAGGCGCCCGGTATTTACATTATTGAAATAGATGCACATGGAAAGAAGGAGTACTATAAACTAGTGAAGAAGTAGGTGCTTATGTAGGATTATTTCATGTCCGTTTTTGGAGGTGCTAGATTTGAAACAGCAAAGGGAATCAACTATAATGGTTCGGATGAAAATAAGGACGGGCCTAAATAAAACTATATCCTTAAAAGGACGTTTACTCCGTACGTTATCCATAAAAGAAAGAAAATGAATAAAGTAATATTGATCTTCTGGAGTATTTTCATGTTTACAGGTATAGAAGCACAAGTAGGCAGAAGTTTTAGTTCTTTAGAAAAAGCGTTGAAAAATCCAGCGAGTGTATCGAATCTTTATTTGACAGGAAAGGGCCTCGAAAGTTTGCCGGAATCCATTGGAGATTTAACTAATTTAAAAATACTTCGTTTAGAAGTCAATAATTTAAGTGAGATTCCAGAATCTATTGGGAAGTTAACGCAATTAACAGAACTCCATATTAGTACGAACAAGCTAACAAGTCTACCTGAATCCATCGGTGATTTATCAAATTTAATCCTATTGGATGTTCGATTTAATAAAATAACAAAGCTCCCAAAATCCATTGGGAATTTAAAAAACTTACAACAGCTTCTTCTTAGCGATAACCATTTAACGAGCCTTCCTGAATCGATAGCCGATTTAAAAAAATTAAGAACCCTTTTACTGGATAAAAACCAACTAACGAGTTTGTCTGAATCGGTCACGAATTTGGAATACTTAGAAATACTTTCTCTTAACGAGAATCAGTTAACGAGCTTGCCCGAATCTATCGGACGATTAAGCGCTTTGTCAAGTTTATCAATTTATGGTAACCCGGTAAGCACATTACCAAATTCGCTATTTAATTTATCGAAATTATCAAAACTTCATTTGAGTAGTAATCATTTAACAAGCCTACCCAAATCATTTGGATATTTAAAGAGTTTAAAGGAGCTTCATATTCTAAATACTCCCATATCTACCTTACCGGAATCCATTTGGAACTTAACAAATTTGACCCATCTGGCTATTAACGGAACCAAGATATCCAAGCTATCAGAATCCATTGGGAATTTAAAAAACCTAAATATCCTTTCTCTGACGGATAACGAATTAACAAAGGTACCCGAATCTATAGGTAATTTAACGAAGGTAACACGACTCAGCCTAGATGGCAATAAATTAACAAGCTTGCCAGAATCTATAGGGAACTTAACTCAGTTACACACCTTGCGTGTAGAAAACAACAAGTTAACAAGCCTACCGGAAGCATTGGGTAACTTGAACCAGTTAGGAGTGTTTAATGCCAAAAGGAATCAATTAGTGGATGTTCCAAACACCATTGGGAATTTGACTAAATTAAATAGCCTCAACCTGGAAGACAATAAATTAACCCAATTACCAGAATCCATTGAGAATTTAACAAGCTTAAGATACTTTTATCTTCACTCCAATAATTTTTCTATAAAAGAAATGGAGCAGATAAAAAACGCATTACCTAGATGTAGAATTTCATTGTAATAGGAGGGTTTGGAAAATGGATAAAATAAAATTCGTACTGTTTGTTTCTCTTGTCATTTTTAGCTTTTTGTCCAAAGGTCAAAAGCGGGATACAAAAATCAAAAGATTCATCCCGGAGCCGATATTAATCGGTCTTTGGGATTTAAATGAGATCGAGAGTAATTATTTTCTGTACGATGTTTCTGGAAATAATAAGCACTTCTATAATGGGAATAAAATTAGCCATTGGAAAAGAGATAGTTTAAACCATTTTATTTTTCATAAAGAAACGCACTTTTCTTCTGGAAGCTTAATTCTTAATAAATTCCCCTATACTATTTTAATTAAATTCAAAGTCACTAAAAGCAAAGGCAAAAACACCTTAATTTCCTGTCGGAATTATTTTAGATCGGCTTATTCTATCCAACTTATTAATGAGTCGGATGAGAATTGGATTGAAATAGATTATTTAGGCGAAACTATTCGGGCTAAAAAGAAGTGTGAAATAGATAAATGGTATACCGTGGTTGCCGTTTTTACGGAAAAAGAAATGTCCTTATATATGAATGGGGAACAGGTGGGGAGTAGAAGTCATACACCCTATGTAGCCATAAATGATGTGAATTTAAGTTTTGGAAATCATAAAACCAATCCAAATCAAGAGTTTGAGGGGGTAATAGATGAATTAGCTTTATGGGAAGGAGTACTTACAGAAAAACAATTAAGTAACATTACTTATCCTATAAGTACGCAGACAAATATCCACGATATAAAAATCATCATTTATTTAAATCAAGGCCGACATCCCTTTAAGAATACGGAAATAGAAGAAAATGAAATATTCAGTTCACTGGAAACTATGGATTTTATGAGTCAGTACCCGTATACTAGCAATCCAAAAGAATTTAATGCTTTAGCAGATCCATTCGGTTACCATTGTGATTATTCTAAAAGAGAAGAGCTACTGAAATATGTTCGTGATAACCCGGGTAGTATTAAAAATCCATTCTTCTTTTTGGGTGATTTATGTCTGGAAATGACGCCTTATATACTAGAGTACTATTCATTTCTAGTGTATTACAATCAAAATGTAAATGAGCGTTTATTCGACATGGTAATTGAATTGTATTTTAATTATCCGGACTTGCAATTGTTAAATGGAAGTCGTTCAGAATTGTCCCATTTTAAACGATTAGATGACAACGGAAAAACCCCCTTAATGTACGCCACTGAATTTGGGTATTTGGGCTCAGCAAAAAAAATAATAGGTTTTTCGAATGTAAACCAACAAAACTTTTTAGGACAAACAGCCTTAAGCAACGCCTGTAAGAATAATGACCTTCAGTTAATGAGCTTACTTTGGGATTATGGAGCGAACGAGAATATAAAAGACCAATATGGAAAAAAACCAATGGATTATTGCACCACAACAGAAGCTAAGAATCTATTTTTTAATCTTTTAATTGCGGCAGAAAAGGACCAGAAAGTGTATCACTCCCTGGAGGAAGCTTTAAAGAGACCTGAAAGGGTATTCAAACTAAATCTTTCGAATCAGTATCTCACCCAACTACCCGAAAACATCGTGAAATTTAAGAATTTAAAAGAACTAGATCTTTCTAATAACCTATTCACCCATTTTCCCGAAGGTATTTCTGAGCTCACAAATTTAGTTTCACTTAACCTTTCCAAAAACCAATTGACCCGTCTACCGGAAAGTATCTATAAAATGGATAGTTTAAAATCTCTTCTTCTTTCACGGAACCAACTGACTCGCCTTCCGGAGAATATCCATAAAATGAGTACGTTAGAATCTCTGGATATTTCGTTCAACCTGCTGACCCACTTATCGGATAATATCTTTAAGATAAAGAGTTTAAAAGTGCTCAATCTTTCCAATAACCAACTGTCTAGTCTTGGTGCAGGGATCCATAACTTGAAAAATTTAACAAAGCTTCGGCTTTCGGGTAACCAGCTCACTAGCCTTCCTGAAAAGATGTATACGATGAAAAATATAACTTACCTGGATCTTTCGTTTAACCTATTGATTCATATTTCGGAAGACATTCAACAAATGGAGCGTTTAACGTATCTCTGGCTTTCCAATAACCAACTGACTCGCCTTCCTGAGAGTCTCAATAAAATGCATACGATCAAATACCTGAATATTAAGGGGAACCATTTTTTACAAGAAGAAAAGGAAAAAATCAAAAAACTACCGTTCTATTATGAATACGAGTTTAAATAACAAGGTTCCAATGGCGATTAACCCAGCAAACCTTTCGCTTTCCTGGTACTTTAATTATTGAGTATAAGCACTTGGAAACCCCATAAAGAAAGCCCCAAGAGGCAAACAAAATATTGGAGTAGGGTAGATCCGGAAATAATGGGACTAAAAACCAAGTCCATTGATTTGATACCCCCGAATTTATGGTACTTTAGGATCCTTAATATATCACATGAAAGTCTCTTGAAAAATGAGGTGTTTTGTGGATATTGAATGGTTCAAATTATTAAACAAAACAGATTGAAAAAGAAAAAATTAGGGTACGTAATTTTGGGTGTCATCGGAATTATAGCCTTAATAATTTTAGCATT
The DNA here is from genome assembly GCA_913062955.1 of uncultured Flavobacteriales bacterium. Classification (GTDB taxonomy): domain Bacteria; phylum Bacteroidota; class Bacteroidia; order Flavobacteriales_G; family Salibacteraceae; genus CAJXZP01. The sequence goes on from CAJXZP010000019.1 coordinate 23,438, forward strand.
CTCTTCCCCGATTGAACAAAATGAGGGATACCATAATTTTAGTGATACCTTAACCATTGGAGGGGTGCCATATTTTTGGAATGTGATTTCTAATTTCCCCTTTCTGATAGTTGGGGTTTTCGGAATTATTCGGCTGAAAAAAATGGATCGCGTAAATTTTCAATTTGTTACATTTTTTATTGGGATTTCTTTTGTTGCCGTTGGTTCAGGATATTATCATTTCAATCCCGATAGCAGCACATTAGTTTGGGATAGATTACCAATGACCATTGCTTTTACGGCATTAATGTCAATTGTGATCTCTGAGTTTATAGATGACAAAAAAGGAAAATTGTTATTCGTTCCATTCGTTTTACTTGGAATAATTTCCATTGTTTACTGGATAGAATTAGGCGATTTACGATTATATGCATTCGTCCAATTTTATCCGATTCTAGCCATTCCAGTTATTTTAATTTTATTCAAATCGGAAAAGAATTCACCCAATGGATTTTGGCTTCTGTTAATCGCTTATATAGGCGCCAAATTATTGGAGACATATGATTTTGAAATTCATAATGCATTGAAACTGGTAAGTGGTCATTCGTTAAAACACATTTCTGCCTCTGTAGGGATTTACTTATGGATAGATTCCTATATTCGACAAAATAAAAGGCCTGAGGTTACTAAAACTGCGTTAAATACAGCTTAGGTCTATGTGGCGAATATGTTGAAAAACAAAAATATACATAATGTTTTAACAGTTTTGATAGCGGCCGTTTGGCTGGTGAATGGGCTTATGTGTAAAGTGTTACATCTGGTACCTCGACACGAACAAATTGTGGTGGAAATTCTAGGTAAAGATTATTCAGGGACATGGACCGTTCTTATCGGACTTTCGGAGATTGGAATGGCTCTATGGATTTTGACAAAGTATAAATCGAATTTAAGTGCCATTACGCAAATAGCAATCGTTATGACCATGAATGTTTTAGAATTTTTTCTTGTTCCTGACCTTTTACTTTGGGGGAAGTTTAATTCTATTTTCGCTCTACTATTTATCGGATTGGTTTACGCGAATGAATTTGTTTGGAACCCTAATAAACTCTTAAGTAAATGAAGTTTTTAAAAAATCACCCCTTTGCCGTAGAAGCTTATTTTGAGAGTTCATTGGTTCTCACTTTTGCGGTTCCAAAAGAAGAGCTTCAAGAGCTTGTCCCGGATTATCTTGAATTGGATACGTTTCAAGACAAATGGGCGTTTATAGCCGTTGCGATGGTTCAAACAAAGGGCTTGCGGCCCAAGGGACTTCCCCCGTTTATGGGAAACGATTTTTTCCTTATTGGATATCGAATTTTTGTACGTTATACAAACAAAGCAGGGAAACGACTAAGGGGGTTGTTCATTATTAAGTCTGAAACAGATCGAAAGAAAATGGCGTATATGGGAAATGTTTTTACCCATTACAATTACACGACAACGGATATTTCACAAAGTATGGATAGAGGTTTAAAAATCATCCGTTCTAAAAAATCAAATTTTAAACTGGTAATTGAACACCCAGAAGGGGAGGTGAATATTCCTGCCGGGTCGCCTTTTTCAGACTGGAAAGAAGCGAGAAAGTTTGCGGGCCCATTGCCCTACACTTTTACGGTTGATAAAGAGGCTAAATCAGTGGTAATTATTGAAGGCGTGAGACAAAATTGGAAACCGGAACCGGTAAAAGTCAAAAACTATCATTTTGATTTTTTAAGTTCACTCCACCTTCAAAATGTGGTCTTGGCAAATGCCTTTGAGATTAGGAATATTCCCTATCACTGGAAAAAAGGAAGAGTAGAAAAATGGACGTAAAACGGAAACCTTTTCAAGGGGTATATAATATCATTCGATTTAACTGGCACTTTTATTTTATTTCTGGGCTTACTCTCGTTTGCCTAGTGATATTCAAACACCATTTACCAGAGTTCATGCACCCTTTTGCTTTTGGATTCACCTTATTGGGGGTGTTGGCCCTAAGTGTTTCCCTTCTTATTTCCTTTTATATATACGATCTTTCGGATCTTTATCATTTAAAAGGGTTGAAAAACACGGATGAAGGACGTCTTTTAAACATTAATGCAGGTTTTGATGAGATCAGTGAAATAATTAAAACTAGATTTCCAAAAATAGAATTGACGATTTGTGATTTTTATAATGCTGAAAAACATACGGAAATATCCATCCAAAGAGCCAGAAAAGCATATCCGCCCATAAATGGTACATTTCACGTGTCCACCCATAAACTTCCTTTTAAAGATAATTCTTTTGAATACGCTTTAGCCCAATTATCGGCACACGAAATCAGAGATAGTAGGGAGAGAGTTCAATTTTTTAAAGAGCTTAATCGGGTGACAAAAACCACAGGCCTTATCTTGGTAACAGAACATTTGAGAGACTGGAATAACTTTATGGTCTATTCTATTGGTTTTTTTCATTTTCATTCTAAATCAGACTGGTTAGAAACTTTTAAAGAAGCGAATTTGAAAATAAAGAGTGAAACGAAAGTCACACCATTTATTACCACATTTACACTTGAAAATAATGGAGATACATTTTAAAATAACAGGTGTTTTGCTAATGGCTTTGGCTGGGGTTCACGTCATTTTTCCAAGATATTTTAAATGGAAAGAAGAGCTGAAGGCATTGAGTTTAATTAACCGACAAATGATGACCGTTCATACTTTTTTCATCGCACTTGTTGTTTTTCTGATGGGCTTACTCTGCCTGACTTCAGCACCTGAATTAATAGAAACCAAACTGGGTAAGACACTTTCATTGGGTTTTGGAGTTTTCTGGTTTATGAGGCTTCTGATTCAGTTCTTCGGCTACTCATCAGAATTATGGAAAGGAAAGATTTTCGAAACTATTATCCATTTAGTATTTACTGCTTTTTGGCTATATTTAAGTGTCTTGTTTTTGCTTAATTATTTTAATTAACCAATGCAGGGGTACATCCGCCACATCATCTGTAAAGCCCTCGTTTAAGATTTTCTATGCGCATCGAATAATGGGACTTACCTGTTAACGGATGACTCATTTGTCCTTCACCTTTGGTATTCAGTCCCGATCGGTTAATGACTCCTTGAGCAAATCTAAGGGCTCAAAAAAACGATTTCCCTAATGCAGAATATAGTGGGGTAGTCCATTTAATTTCAATTAAATGGAGAATAGAAGAAGGACAGGTGTAGGATCGAGTTTCTATTTTGAAATAGGCTACTAAATCTTATATTGTGCAGCAATGAGTGTAACCCGAAAACTAGAATTGAAATTGGATGCCATGAGAAAAGTAAGTCACACCCTATTGTTGATGTGTGGACTTATCATGACAAATTTATCGATATCACAAGTTAACCAGATCGATAGTGTTCAAAATGAACTTCTAAAAGGGGGTGATATCAATCGTACACTTTCGTACATATCAGAACGTACTCGGATCCATGATCCCAGTACCATTGCGTTCGCAAATCTGGGATTGGAATATGCGGTTGAAAACAATTTAAAGGATTGGCAAGTCGATTTTTTGTTAGGTCGTGCAAGGGGGAATAAATTTCTAAAAAATTATTCGAAAATGCTTTTGGGTGCGCTAGAAGCCATCCAAATCATTGAAGAGAATGCATTAGGCGGGGAATGGAAGAGTCAGGCTAATTTCATGGCTGCAGTTGCTCTTAAAGAGTTGGGCGCCTATAGTGAGGCGATAGAAGTCCGAAAAAGTCAGCTAGATTGGGCCAAGGAGTCTAAGCAAAAAGGAAGGTATTTGAATCACATTAATTCCATTGGGTTGATTTTTTACCGTATTCCTCAATACGATTCAGCCATTGTCTATTTTAAACAGGTATTAAAGTATGCCGAAGAAAAGTCGATGTGGGCCGAAAAAGCGAGTGCCTTAAATAACATTGGCCTAGGATATTATCAGCAACGTAAACTGGATTCTGCCAAGTATTATTTTGAGCGTGCGCATCCGCTATTTATGCAAGGGAATACCCAAACAGATCGTTTGATGGCGAGTTTGGTTGGGGGTAACTTATCGCAATGTTATTCGATTCAAGGAAATGAGGTACGCATTAAAAGCTTACTAAATACGGAAATAAGGGTGACTAAAAAATACGCGGAGTATTCATCCTTACCCACTGCATATTTACGAATGGCTACGCTTTATGAGGCTCTAAAAAATTACAATACAGCAATTTCATATGTTGATTCCGCTTATCAAGTACTTACTTCCTCGGAAAAATCTGGGAATTCAAACCTTCTTTATCTGGAGGTTCTTGAACGATACGTAGCGTTATTAGATAAAGTGAACGATTCAAAATCTGCTTTAACCTATGCCCGTAAATACATAGAGATATATAAAGGGCTTTATGGGGAGGATGCCACTAGAGCATTGGCTTTGAGTAAGGTTTCGTATCAAGTTTCAGGAATTCAACGCGAGTTAGAATTAAAAAAGACACGGGTCTTGAAGTTGGAAAAGGAGGAACAATACTCCACGTTGAAAATGGGTTTAATCATCGCCATTTGTATTTCTATTATTCTTATCGCTTTAATGATCATCTTAAAAATGAAAAGTGAGTATAAGAAGAAAAGGGTGGTGGAAGACTATTCCAAACAACTTTTGGAAAATTCGATTGAAAATAAAAATCAGATGTTAACCCAGACCATGCTCAATTTAACACGAAAGAAGGAATTTGCAGAAGAGCTTTTGACTCGCTTAAAGGGCATTGTTGGTGTGGATAAAAAATTTGATACCTCTATTCAAATGTTTATCGCTAATGAGATTAAAATGGATGAATCCTTACTGGGTACGAATAAGTTCATGTCTAAATTGGACAAGGATTTTTTCACCAAGTTAAAACTCCAATTCCCGCAACTTTCCGAAAGTGATTGTAAACTATGTGGTCTTATACGAATGGATTTGTCCAATAAAGAATTGGCTATTGTGATGAATATAACACACGAATCCATGAAAAGCCGTAAAACTAGAATGAGTCGGAAAATGAACTTGCCACCCGGAACTATATTATTTGAAATCCTTAAAAATATTTAGAAAAATCAGGCTTGATCACCTCATGCTACCCCCTTGATTACCCTTTGATTACCCACTTGCCATTGACGCGGGGAGTGTGAATCACTATCGTTGCAGTTAATTTAAAATTAACTTATTCGTAACGAAATGAAAAAAATAAATCTACTTTTTATTGGGGTAATGATGCTCCTGATAACGCCCGAGATATATGCCCAAATGACAGGTGTATATACCATTGACTCCGCTTCGGTAACCGGGGGGACCAATTACCAAACATTCTCTGCTGCAATTACCGACTTAACCACCAATGGCGTTTCTGGACCGGTCACATTTAATGTGTTGCAAGGAACGTATTCTGAACAAATTTCAATTCCTTCCATAACAGGGTCTAGTGTTACTAACACCATAACCTTTAAAGGGATGGGAGATAATACACTCCTTACGGCTGCGCCAGCCACTACTAATTTACCCGTAGTAAGTTTAAATGCAACGAGCCACATTACCTTGGATAGTTTGAAAATTGAAGTCACCGGTCCTCAAGGTTGGGGGGTTCATTTCATGAATCAAACCGATTCGGTAACGGTACAAAATTGTCACATTATAGTACCTGCTTTAACGCCTTGTTATGGGGTGATTGCTTCAAGTTCTGTCACGTCCACTTCAGCTACCTCTAACAATGCCGAGTATACTTCATTGATAAATAATCATATTGAAGGAGGATACTACGGAATTTTGATAAAAGGAGTGACGACACCATTAACTACACCGTCTAAAAAAATTAACTACGGTACAGATATTACCCTCAGTGGCAATACGATTGTTGATTTTTCATTAAGGGGAATTGATTTGAGTTATAATCACAATGTAAATATCTTGGGGAATGTTGTTTCCTCTTCGGTAACCACAGCTAACTACGCTTTGAGATACTGGGATGCAGGAGATAACGCCATTATCAGTGGGAATACGTTTTATCTCGCTTCCAATACCAACAATACACGCGTTGTTGCTTTATCCATGGCACCACCTAATGGTCCGGCTGGCGATATTTTATTACCCATAATTGTATCGAATAACTTTATTCAATATGAAGGAACAAACACCACAACACCTACCGGGTTATTGTTAAAGAATAAAGGCTATTTAAAAGTATATAACAATACCATAAAGGTGAAAAACCAGGGAGCAAATGCGAATTGTATTTGGTTTGATGCGTCTGGATCTAGAGGAGATATTTTTGGTTTAGAAATTAGAAATAACATCTTAAGTTTAGATAATAGTGGATCGGGTCATTTTTTCTTTAATGCAGCCAATGGAACCTCTTTTGACAATATGGTCATTGATCATAATAATTACTACGCGCCTTCTAATTATTTTAGTATGAAACTTCCAAATGGTGTTAATAATATCATTTCTACGTATACTTCTTTAACAGCCTATCAAGCCAATACTTTTGGTTACGGAGCAGGAGCTTTAAATGTGGATCCACAATTTGTATCCACAACGGATCTGCACTGTACAAGTGTAGCCATGGAAGATAACGGAGCGGTTATCAGTGCAGTTACCCACGATATTGATGGGGATGTAAGAAGTTTAACAACGCCTGATATGGGAGCTGATGAGTATTCTACTGCCTTGGTTATCTGTTTGGGACCCACCCAAACATTTGTAGAATGTGATGGATTTACTATTACTGTGGGTAGTCATACTTATTCTACAACGGGTATTTACACCGATACTTTGGTGGGGGCTGGATGCGACTCTGTGGTAGTGACCGATTTGACGATAAATTTACCCAGTACTTTTACACAAACTCTTTTTGAATGTACAGGTTATAGTATTACGGTAGGAGGTAACACGTATTCTACGACTGGGATTTATATGGATACATTGTCCCTTGCTGCAGCCAATGGGTGCGATTCTATTGTGACTACGGATTTAACCATTAATGGGATCTCTAGTTTTACACAAACCTTTAATGAGTGTACTGGTTTTTCGATTACTGTAAATGGAAATACCTATTCCACTACAGGTGTATATACGGATACTTTGGTTACGGGCGCTTCCACAGGGTGTGATTCGGTGATTGTAACCGATTTAACCGTGAGTAGCGCTATTGTGAACACGCAAACCTTTAGTGAGTGTACGGGTTTTTCTATTGTCGTAAATGGAAACACCTATTCAACTACTGGAGTATATAATGATACGGTTGTCAATGGTTCGGCTGCGGGATGTGATTCGGTAATTGTAACGGATCTAACCATTAAGCTCGCCACTGCAAGTACAGATACTCAAACAGCTTGTGATAGTTTAGTTTGGATGGATGGTGTTACGTATACCGCCAGTAATTCTACTGCTACGGATACTTTAGTAAATGCAGCGGGTTGTGATTCCGTGATTACATTGAATTTGACCATTAATAACAGTACTGCAGCAACCGATACCCAAGTTGCATGTGATTCGTATACTTGGATGGATGGTATTACTTATACTGCGAATAATACTACCGCTATAGATACTTTAGTAAATGCAGCAGGTTGTGATTCGGTAGTGACATTGGATTTAACCATAACTATTAGTACTTCAGGTATCGATGTGCAAAGTGCATGTGATTCGTATACTTGGATGGATGGTGTTACGTATACGGCCAGCAATTCTACTGCTACGGATACTTTAGTAAATGCAGCGGGTTGTGATTCGGTAGTGACATTGAATTTAACCATAAATAATAGTACAACGAGTATCGATGTGCAAAGTGCTTGTGGATCTTATACTTGGATGGATGGTGTTACGTATACGGCCAGTAATTTTACTGCTACGGATACTTTAGTGAATGCAGCGGGTTGTGATTCGGTGGTGACATTGAATTTAACGATTAACAACAGTACCACAGGAGTGGATACCCAAATTGCTTGTGATACCTATACTTGGATGGATGGGAATACCTATACGACTAATAATACAACTGCTACACATACGATAAGTAATGCCGCAGGTTGTGATTCTGTAATTACTTTGGATTTAACGATTTCAAGTGTGGATGTAACGACAACTACGAGTGGGGATACGATTATTGCAAATGCAACGGGTTTCGTATATCAATGGATAGATTGTAGTGATAATAGCGAAATTGATGGGGAGACTAACTCTCGTTTTATCGCTTCGATGAATGGGAGTTATGCCGTAGTAATTACGGATGGTAATTGCTCAGATACATCTGTTTGTGTGAATTTAACTAATGTGGGAATAAATGAAGGTGAGTTTAATACTTCTATTCGTTTGTATCCGAATCCGACTCATGGAAAAGTGAATTTAACTTTTGGCGATAATACAGGTAGGGTCCAAATTAATGTGTTAGATATGTCTGGCAAGTCATTATTAGAAATGTATAGTGAGCACAAAAATGTAGAACTGGATTTGAGTAATTTCGAATCGGGAATGTATTTTGTACGTGTTATTACACCTACCGGACAAAGAACCATTCGATTGGTGAAAATGTAATTTCAGTCATTTAAATGAATAGAAAAGAGGGAGGATGCTGTATGGTGTCCTCCCTTTTTTTTGTTTGTTTCGATGCCATGTACTGAATGTTTGAGTGTAATTGTTTTATTATTGCAGCCTAATAAATTGACTCTGTAACATCTATATCCTTTTTGTAAACTTAGTTTATGTAAAAACTATTATTCATCTTTTGTGCAAACAACTTGAACCGTTGATAGTATCAACAATGCGGGTTATGGCCCACTGTCCTGTCCTGAATTTGCGACCAAAACTTTTGAAAAAATGACTTTTTGAGATTAATTATATGAGTTATATTTGTTACTGATAAATCACTAAGATTTACCCTGTTATTTTTATTCAAATATCTTACCCTCAAATGTTAGGCATGAAATTTCGATTCAACCAATTATTTATAACTACATTAATTCTATTATTTTCACATTTGTCTTTTGGGCAAGACCTTAATTATAGGTGGGCTCAGCATGTGGGGGGGCAAAACTTGTTAGAAGGCAAAGCTGTTAATATTGATATGGATGGGAATGTAATTTCTGGAGGGACTTGGGGAGACAATGTGGATTTTGATCCACCTAATAACTTAGATACAGTTGGTAGTAGCACGTATGCTGAATCAATCTTTATTGTGAAAAATGATTATTACGGAAATTACCTCTGGAGTTTTACTCTTGAAAGTGTGGGGAGTAATAATTATGACTTAGATCTTGCTGATATAGAAACAGATCAAGCAGGAAACATTTATATAGGAGGTTCGTATCGTGCAAATTTTGATTTGGATCCATCCCCAACCAATATAGTAATGACCACAAAAACTGGAAATACGGATGCTTTTTTAGCTAAATATAGCTCAGATGGAGAGTATTTGTGGTCTGTTCTGTTAAAAAGTTCATCTGGGGGTGGGGTGAATTTATTAAAAGATATAGAAATAGATCATTTAAATAATGTTTTTATTACGGGTAGCTTTGAGCATTATGTCGATTTTGATCCCAGTAGTGCTATTCAAAGTGTAAATGGCTCAAGTAATTCTATTTTTGTTTCTAAATACAGTTCCAGTGGCGGATTCTTAGATATGCATTACTTTTATAGTCCAGGAGCTGGGGATAGTTATCCTACCGATATGGCTGTTGACTCTATTGGTAGTGTATATGTAACTGGTGCATTAAACAGTTACAGTTTTTATTTAAATGGATTCACATACCCTAATGGCAGTAAGTTAGTAACAAAAGGATTTGGTGATATTTTCCTAATAAAACTAGATTTCAATTTAGATGTTAACTGGGCTCATGGAATTGGTTCAAGTAATAGTGATAAACCCTATGCCATGGAAATTGATGATAGTGCAAATGTGTATATCACGGGTGGGTTTTCAGCTGCCATGGACATGGATCCTAGCGTAACAGGTGTTCTGACTTTGAGCAAATTAACGACTAGTAATTTTGGGATTTTTATTGCAAAGTATGATTCCGCAGGTGCAATAAAATGGGCTAAGGAATTTGGTGGGAAATCGAATACAGGTAAGACTATTGACTTGGATGCTGAAAATAATGTCTATGTAAGTTTAATTTTAAACGGAACGTCTTATTTAAATCCTGGAGTTAATAACCTAAGTGTTTCTGCCCCTATTAGTGGATTAACTATTATAAAACTTAATCCACAAGGAATAGCTATTGGTAGTACAGTTTTAGAAGGTGTTTCATTTCCAAATTTACAGGCGAGTATTGATGTGGATAATTTTGGAAATGTTGCCTTTACAGGTAGATTTTCTGGTCAGGATGATTTAGACCCATCTACTGGTACAGCTAATTTTAGTGCGAGTCATCATTTTGATGCAATTACAGGAATGTACGCACATTGCGATATTATAGTAGATTCCGTTATGAGTTCTTACAATTACTCAGTTTGTATTGGGGATACACTTTCACTTTTTGTTGACTCAACCTCAGTTTCTAACGTTGTTTGGTCCAATAATAATACTGGATTTAACTCGGGTTATTTTGCAGAAGATGTTGGCTATGTTCTGGTGGGTTCGGAATGTGTTTATTACTTTTATATAGACCAAATAGAAAATATTTTTGATACGACCGTATCCGCTTGCGATAGCTTTACTTGGTCGATAAATAATCAAACGTATTACCAATCAGGTACATATATTGATACCATTTCATCGATAAATGCATGTGACTCTGTTTTTATTTTGCATTTACAACTTAATGCAAGTGACTCTACGCAATTTAATATTACCAATTGCTTCAATTATTATTGGTCCCAAAACGGCTTAACTTATTATAGTAGTGGCATTTATAAGGATACAGTTTTAAATCAAATTGGGTGTGATAGTATTCTAACCTTAGATTTAACGATCAATTTTGCTACTACCGGAACAGAGGTAATTACGGCTTGTGATTCTTACCAATGGATAAATGGAGTTACTTATTATTCTAGTAATAGCGCGGCCATGGATACTTTAACGAATTCATTAGGCTGTGATAGTATAGTGACTTTAGATTTAACGATCAATTTTGCTACTGCCGAAACAGATGTAATTATGGCTTGTGATTTTTACCAATGGATAAATGGAGTTACTTATTATTCTAGTAATAATACGGCCATGGATACTTTGACGAATTCATTAGGCTGTGATAGTATAGTGACTTTAGATTTAACAATCAATTTTGCCACCACTGCAACGGATGTGATTAGTGCATGTGATTCTTACCAATGGATAAATGGAGTTACTTATTATTCTAGTAATAACACGGCCATGGATACTTTAACGAATTCATTAGGCTGTGATAGTATAGTGACTTTAGATCTAACGATCAATTTCGCTACTGCCGGAACAGATGTAATTACGGCTTGTGATTCATTGGGCTGGATAAATGGGGTAATGTACTATTCCAGTAATAATACAGCTAAGGATACTTTAGTTAATGCTTTAGGCTGTGATAGTATAGTGACTTTAGATTTAACGATCAATTTTTCTACTGCCGAAACAGATGTAATTACGGCTTGTGATTCTTACCAATGGATAAATGGAGCAACTTATTATTCTAGTAATAACACGGCTATGGATACTTTAACGAATTCATTAGGCTGTGATAGTATAGTGACTTTAGATTTAACGATCAATTACACGACTACTGCAACGGATGTGATTGCTACATGTGATAGTTTAACTTGGATTGATGGAGTAACTTACTTTTCGAATAACAATACGGCAATGGATACTTTAACCACTGTTAGTGGTTGTGATAGTGTGCTTACTTTAAACCTAACGATTAATACCATTGATTCAACCGTTATTCAAAGTATGGATACGTTAACAGCCCTTAAAATTGGCGCATCTTATCAATGGATGGATTGTAATACGAATACCTTAATTTCAGGAGCAGTTTCACAACAGTTTGTTCCAACGGTAACAGGTAGTTATAGGGTGGAGATTACCGAAGGAGCATGTGTAGATACATCGGCTTGTATGCAAGTTTTCATTTGCGATATTGAAGCCGCATATACATTTACCAATAATGGATTAGGTGATATTGATTTTACAGATATTTCTTTAGGCACGTATACCCAAGTTTATTGGTCGTTTGGAGATGGTAACACATCTACCATTGCTAACCCTAGTCATGTATACCACGCAAATGGAAATTATGTGGTGGTATTAACGCTTAACGATTCAATTGCAAGTACCGGTTGTTTAAGTTACTTTATGGATACCATTAGTGTAACGGGAATAAGCTCCCCTGTAATATGTCAGGCGGGATTCTCAGTATATTATGACTCTGTAAACGCCTCTGTGAATGTTGTTCATAGTTCAGTGGGGACTAACCTATCTTATTTATGGGACTTTGGAGATGGAAGTACATCTACTTTACAATTCCCTGTGCATAGCTATCTTACAAATGGTCCATTCAATTTATGTTTAAGCATTGATAATGGCAATGGTTGTACAGATACGTATTGTGATTCCGTTTCAAACACCGGAGTATGGTTTAGAGCCTCTGGTTTTGACTTAAATGTAGAGGGGGCTGAACCAGTTGGGGTTGTAAATATTAACCTTTCCAACAACATCAATATCTACCCAAACCCAGTACATGATCAAGTAAATATAGAAATAGCTAATTGGCCTACAAACGGAGTTGAAATTGTGGTAAGAGATATTACTGGAAAGCAAATTTACACGCGAGAAGTAGCGCCTGTTTCAAATAAAGAAACTATTCAAATTAATACCTCTAAATGGGCCAAAGGAACTTACTTTATTGAGGTGAGAAATAATTTAAGTAAGGTTATTGAAAAGATTGTTATTCAGTAATTTATGGTGTTTAACTGTAAAGAAATTAAAAGGGTGGAAGCGAGTTCGTTTCCACCCTTTTAATTTTCATCTATTTTTCCTCCCAACTCCCAACTTCCGTCTTCTGTCTCCCGTCTTCCGACTCCATAGTTACAGCTCGTTTAACGGCTCCTTGACCAAACCGGTTGCGGACTTTGTCCATCGCTTGAAAGTGCGCTCAAAATCTTCAAATAAATTGATTTGATAGCCCCCATTAACACTTCTAAATGGACCAAAGGAACTTACTTTATTGAATGAAGTGATGGCGCCAACCATGTTACAGAAAAGATGGTGGTATGGTAATTTTGGCTATGAATGAATTGGAAAGGAAATATTTAGATTTGGTGTAGAGATTACCTTTGGCTTTAGCCCAGGTTATTTTTTGAATGGGAAAAGAACCCTTCATTCATATAAAACACTACTTCAAGCCGTAGAAAAATAGTAGTTTTCCCCTTTATGAAAGGCAAACAAATGAAACGCATACTTATTGGGGTGGTTTTGGTTCCTATTGTGGTGCTATCTTCTATTATTCTGGTAGCGTATTTGAAGCAAGACGCCATTGTGCAATCTGTAATAAAGAGTTTAAATACCACTTATACGGGTAAAATTTCCGTGGGGGATGTGCATTTGGCACCCTTTGCAAATTTTCCAAGTATCTCTTTAAAGGTAGATGATGTGCATATTTATGAAACCAAAGATGTGAATGCTGTACCAATTGTAGAAGTGGCAGATATTTACATAGGGTTTGGGTTGTTTGATATTTTATCGGGCCATTATGATATTCATTCATTGGTAGTAGAAGATGGCTTTATTGATTTGATATTACACCCGGATGGTAGAACCAATGTAGAAAATGCGTTGTCCATCACATCCAATAACGAAGACGAAGAAGACCCTATCCATGTTCATTTACGGAATATTGAACTTCATAATATTGATATTCATCAAAGAGAAGAGGCTACTAAAACCGATATTGAAACCTTAATTTACCACGCAAAAGGAGGATTCAGAACTAATAATGATGTTATTGCATCGCATATTGATAGTAAGTTTGAGCTAAATGTGATGAATGACGGGGATACTACTTACCTAAAGCATAAACATTTTGAGTTCCATACCGATTTAGAGTTTGAAAAAATAACTGGAATGCTACGTTTTAAACCTTCGGGTATTACCATGGAGCATGGTAACTTTGAATTGGAAGGCAGCATTGATACCAAAAATGAAATGACGTTGGATATTGTGCTAAATGGAACCAAACCCAACTTTGATATGTTTATTGCATTCGCGCCAGAAGAGGTTATTCCAGTTTTAGAACGGTATGAAAATGCGGGGAATATTTATTTTAATGCGGTATTGCAAGGCCCAACAACTAATGGTCGTCAGCCTTTTATTGATGCTAAATTTGGAGCTTCGGAAGCGTTTTTAGAAAACGCTACCGAAAAAAAGCGAATAGATCATATGGGATTCTCAGGGCATTTTACGAATGGTGAAAAACGAAACCTTGAATCCATGGAATTCTCCCTTACGGATATGGTGGGGGATTTAGAAAAAGGAAGGTTTATTGGGAGTATTGAAGTTAAAAACTTTGAAGCTCCCGAAATTGATATGCAGCTAGAAGCCGATTTTGATATTCCGTTTATTGTAGGATTTCTTAATCTGGAAGAGGTGGAGGATGCGAAAGGAAGCGTAGAGATGAAATTGAAATTCCACGATGTTATTGATCTTGATCATCCTGAAAAAGCGTTGAATGAATTAAATCAAGCTTATTTTGCGGAACTTAAAATTGAAGATTTAACCTTTGATGCCAGTGGTTTACCCGCTCCACTTAAAGATTTAGATATGCATTTAGAAATGAACGGAAAACAGGCAGATTTAGATCATTTTTATTTGGAAATGGGGAATTCAAATCTATCGCTATCTGGCACTCTTTCTGATTTGCCTGCTATTGTACATCATACACCAACACTGGTAGAAGCACATCTATATATTAAATCTACCCAACTAGATATAGCCGAATTAACCCAATTCTCGGAACAAGGCGCTATCGGAGTAAATGAGCAAATCGAGAATATGAGTTTGGCTTTTTCATTCAACGCTTTAGGTAATGCTTTTACCGAATTCAAGTATTTACCAAAAGGAGAGTTTTTTATAGATGATTTCTATGCTGATTTAAAACATTACCCACACACATTACACGATTTTCATGCAGATGTTATTATTAAAGATGACGACCTCAATATTGTAGACTTTAAAGGAGAAATAGATTCTTCCGACTTCCACTTTAATGGTCTTATACACGATTATAGTTTTTGGATGCAAGAACAGTTAAATGGTGATGTAGACTTAGATATCACATTGGAATCGGATTTATTGAAGTTTGATAACCTCTTTGCGTATAAAGGGGAGAATTATGTACCCAAAGATTACCGCCACGAGGAGATAGAAAGGTTAACGTTACATTTATCCAGTAGTATGCATTACAAAGAAAATGCCTTGCACAGTATTGATATGCAGTTAGATAGGTTAGATGGTAAAATGCACGTTCATCCCTTACGATTTGAGAAATTTAATGGCCGTTTTCATTATGAAGATGAGCATATTATGGTTCAAAAGTTTAAAGGCAAAATGGGACGTACCCAATTTGAAATGGATATGAATTACTATTTGGGTGAGGATGAAACCATTCAAAAGCGTGATAATCATTTGAGTTTGAAATCAGGTTTTATTGATTTTGATGCCCTATCTAGTTTTAATGATAAGGCACAAACTGGGGTAGCCGATTCAGCAAAATCTATTCATACCACTAAGGATATGACAGAACATGCCGAGGCTTTTAATCTGTACGAAATGCCTTTTACCGATATGCAGTTTAATGTAGATGTAGGCCATTTTATATATCACCATCTAGATTTAAAGAATATTCAGGCGCAATTAAGAACTACCAAAACTCACTACATTTATTTAGATACGGTAAGTTTAGATGCTGCTGGAGGTCATGTAGCTATGAATGGTTATTTTAATGGAAGTGATCCTAAACATATTTATTTAAAACCGCAAATGGATCTTACGGAGGTAGATTTAGATAAACTCTTATTCAAATTTGAGAACTTCGGTCAAGAAGAGGTAGTGTCTGAGAATCTTCATGGTCAGTTAACAGCTCGTATTACGGGTAATATTCGCGTGTATCCTGATTTAATGGTGGATTTAGATCAATCAGTGGTGCATATGGATTTGATGGTATTGAATGGTCGCTTAGAAAATTACGGTCCGGTACTGATGCTTTCCGATTACTTTGGCGATAAAGATTTAACCAATATAAAGTTTGATACGCTACAAAACCATATGGACATTACCAATGGTGTAGTGACGATTCCTAAAATGACGATTGAATCTACGTTGGGACATATGGATATTTCGGGTACTCAGGATATGGAGGATAATATTGATTACTACTTCCGTATTCCATGGAGTTTGGTGAAACAAGCAGCAAAAAACAGGCTGTTTGGAGTTAAAGCTTCAGATAAAAATAAAGAAGACGAAATAATAGAAGTGGACTCCAACAAAAAAACAAAGTACTTAAATATTAACGTGACGGGTACTTTTGACGATTATAACGTAAAGGCTAAAAAGCAAAAGAAGTAAGCCAAAGCCCCGAAATTGTTGATTTGATTTTTCCTTCCGTCTCCCGTCTTCCGACTCCCGTCTTCTGACTCCCGACTTCTGACTTCTAACTGTTCCTAACTCCTCCTATGCGCAGGAATAATAGGCGCTTGCCCATTAAACGGATTACTCATTTGTCCGACCCCTTTGGTATCCATAGTTACGGCTCGTTTTACGGCTCCTTGGCCAAATCTATTTCTCACTTTATCCATCGCTTGATAGAGCTTGATGGTACGTTCCGAATCTTCAAACAAATTGATTTGATAGCCCCCACCTACAAGTCCGCTAAAACGAACACCTACCAGTCGGGCCATTACTCTACGTTGATACAACTGGTCAAATAAACGCATTACCGTAGCAATCAAAGTATGATCGTTGGCGGTGTAAGCAATACGCATTTGACGACTTCGAGTATCAAAATCAGAATAACGAACAGTTACCGTAACAATAGATGTGAGTTTGTCACCATTACGGAGGTAGAACGCTAGTTTTTCGGCCATGGTAGTCAGTATTTCTTTGAGTTTACGTACGTCAATGGTGTCTTTTTCAAACGTGAGCGAAGAGGAGATCGACTTTCGTTCATGAAATGGAATTACTGGACTATTGTCAATACCATTGGCTTTTTTCCATATGATCACTCCATTTTTACCAAATACACGCTCCATTAATTCGAGCGGCATTTCTTGTACGGTTTGAATTTTTTCAATTCCCATACTTCGAAATTTTTGGTAGGTTTTATCGCCCACCATAGGAATCTTTTTAATGGATAAAGGCGCTAAAAAGGCCTTTTCTAAGCCTCTTAATACATTAATCTGCCCATTGGGTTTGGCTTCTCCAGTTCCTACCTTAGAAACCGTTTTACTGGTCGACATCCCAAACGAAATAGGGAGGTGGGTTTCTTGCATGATTCGCTGACGCAATTCAGTCGCCCATTTGTAACTACCATGAAAACGATCCATACCCGTAATATCAATGTAAAACTCATCAATAGAAGACTTCTCGTACACTGGCGATTCCTCTTTAATGATGTCGGTGACCATATCGGAATACTTGCTATAAATAGCGCTATTGCCTCGAATCACAATCGCTTCGGGACATAATTGACGCGCCATGCGCATAGGCATCGCAGAGTGTACTCCAAATTGTCGGGCTTCGTAACTACATGCCGAAACAACACCCCGGTCGCTTGTACCACCTACGAGTACCGGTTTGCCGTTTAACTTGGGCTCTAACAACCTTTCGCACGATACAAAAAAAGTGTCGAGGTCCATGTGAACGATAGTGTTGGGAGATCGAAGTTCGATATCCGAAGTCGGAAGATCCAAATTGGGTGTGTTTATAGATTCGGAGTCTGGCGTTTCTAAATCGGTAATGATATCAATGTTATGTGTGGTGGTTTTCATGTAGTAAAGTTGGAAGTTGGAAGTTGGAAGACCGAAGACCGAAGTCCGAAGTTTTTTTAGTTAGGAGCTAGGAGTTCGTAGACCGAAGTTTTAACTTTAGTAGTGTAATATAACTGCGCCTAATCTGAGACGAGAGGTTATAGGTTTCCTCTTTAGGGAAAACTTTGCTCATTTTATAGATGTTCTCCCCTAAATCCATCGCTTTCTGCCAGATAATTAATTTCTCAAATTTGAACTTCATAGCTATCCTTTTTTATATTAATAGAGTTATTCTCCCGACTTCCGTCTCCCGACTTCCGTCTCCTGACTTCTAACTCCCGTCTCCCGACTTCCGTCTCCCGTCTCCCGACTTCGGTCTTCGGACTTCTGACTTCTAACTTCGGTCTCCCGTCTCCCGACTTCGGTCTTCGGACTTCTGACTTCTAACTCCCGTCTCCCAGCTTCCGTCTTCAAAAGAATTTGGAATTACAAAGAAAGTTAATATATTTGTCATTCACTGTTAAAATATTTTACAATGTTGAATTTCGCAAGTAATATCAAGTATCTAAGAAATAAGAAAGCCTGGTCACAACAAGCTTTAGCTGATTATTTTGATTTAACCCGAGGGCAGGTAGCGTCTTATGAAGATCATCGAGCAGAGCCGAGTCAGCAAACGTTGATTAAGTACTCTAACTTTTTTAAGTTGCCTATTGATGCTATGATTCGTCATGATTTAACGATGTCCAAAGACGATGTATATATTGATATTGGTACTAATAGAGTCTTGTTTCCGGTAATTATTAACGATGACAATGAAGATACTATTGAAGTGATTTCCATCAAAGCGTCTGCAGGTTATTTGAGTGGGTATGATGATCCCGAATACATTTCAGAGTTACCGCAAATGAAATTGCCGTTTATTCCCACGGGTAAACATCGTGCGTTTCCAATAAAAGGAGATTCTATGGAACCATGGGTAAAGGAAGGTGCTTTTGTAGTCGGTAAGTTTGTAGAGTCGCCCGATTATATTCGTGATGGACAAACCTATATTGTGGTCACGCATAATGAAGGTTTGGTGTATAAACGCATATTTAAAAACGAAAACAATAAAAATGTATTGACCTTTAAATCGGATAATGCGTTTTACGCTCCATATGAAGTACGAGTAGAAGAAATAATAGAGTTATGGGAGTATACCTGTAAGATTGATACCCAGAATTACGATAACGATGACTTAAACTTGTCGAGTATTATGCAGATGATGCGTAGTTTCCAGGTAGAGTTGAAGGATATCAAGAAGAAGTTGAATTAAAGTAATCGGGTCTATTTGAGAGGTCGTAAAAGAAAGATCAGATCAACGATATATCCGATACCGGGAAAAAAAACCACCGTATCATTGGGTGTGGTAAGAGGTCGTATCATTGGTATGTGTATTATCTGATGGCAATATTTATGCATGTTTATTTCATATCCCAAAGAGTAATGGGTGAAAGTAAGCATGATTTGAAATTTGAAGTGCCTAATTACTGCCTCTAAACACTCCGCATATCCGGATGATATTTCAATGCCGTAAAACTATTGGTCCATGCCATGGTTACATGTACTAAAAAGGCAATCCAAATGGTTCCGGTTTGAAGGGTTAATAAACTTAATACAATTCCTAAGGGAATAGCCCCCAGGGTTTCGTCCAGTCCTTTTGGAATATGCGTGGCAGAGTAGAGCGCTACATTTATGGCAATAGCAGGCCATACCCCAAATTCAGCGACTAGGGGAAATAGGAGGATCCCTCTAAACAGGATTTCATACCCAAATAAATACGCTGCCCATCCCAAGGCATTTTTTATTTTTAAGGAGGTATCCCATTCGGTGGCTCTAATTTGAGGATAGTTTACCAGGTTTTTTGGTTTTTTAGCACTGATCGTAGCAATGGGAACAATAATAACCGCCAAGCCCAAAATCCAAGCCATAGAAGTAAGGGTCGTTTCGGGTAGGAAGGTGAGTCCGTAATCGGCTAATCCATACTGAGGCAGTACCATGAGTGACACTATCAGTGGGATTATACCCATCCATAGAAGCCCCATATACTTGGTAAATAAGATATGTTTTATGGAAGCCTGATCTGAGAAATTAGAAGCGTAAAAACGGGATTTAATTTTATCCGATTTGGAGATAAACCAATACACAATAAACCCAATGCTAGCCACAATAATGGGATAGAAGCTATTCATATCTCCTGTTTGCCAGGATAAATCTATTCCGGTGGTTCCCAATTCCATATAATTTTATTAAATCGTTTAATTTCTTATTGCCCCGGAAAGCGTTTGGATATAAATCGGTCCGGAGTATCCGTAGGCCGTTTGTGCTTCCATCGTTTATGACTCCATAGCCATAAATGAGGTTTAGTCTGAATTTGTTTTTCAAGTTTTTTGGTATGAAACTCTGTAATCTCCCCATCTTCGGTGTCTCTAGGATTTTCAAATACGGTTTCAAAACTCATGCTGTATTGTCCACGACTCGTTTGGTCTAAAGAGGCAAACAAAACAGGGAAATTATAATCTTTAGCCAGCTTTTCAGCACCTCTAAATACCGGGGTGTCTTGATTTAAAAAATCCATCCAATACCCACGGTTTGCTGCTGGGGTTTGATCACCAATCAACATAATGGCCACTTTATCGCCTTTATCGGTGTATTCTTTAATGATGTCATAGGCATCAAACAATGGAACTAAAATCATACCGTACCGGGTCCGATATCTGGCTAAAAGTTTTTCGAAATCAGGATTACTTAATGGTTTGTAAATACCCAAAACAGTATGTTTGGTATCTCTTGAATAAGCGGTTACTAAATATTCCCAATTTCCATAATGCCCTAAAACCGTAATAATGGACTGGCCTTTATCAAAATAGGAATTGGGAAGGTCTACGTTGGAAGTTTTAAATCCATTTTGCCAATCCTGATCACTCATGGTAATGGCTTTAATAGATTCCATAAACATATCGGCAAGGAATCTAAAAAAATCATTAGAAATAACTTTAATTTCCCGTGTTGATTTATCAGGAAATGAACGAGTTAAGTTATCGAAAACAACTTGTTTTCGATAGCCAATGAAGCGAAAGGCAACCCAGTACATGAAGGTGCTTATTCCGTATAAAACGCTCCAAGGAAGGCGTGAAAATGCTTTGGTAATTGGAACCCCAATATTCATATGAAACTCAATTTGAAAATCAAAAGTACCATGAAATAGAGAAATAAAAAGGAATAGGTGATAAAGCTTATTAACGAGTCCTTGTGAGGTAATACAGAATTGTTCACTTTTGAGTTTATGGCAACAACGGGACAGAAAATAATGGATTTTTATACCGGTATTTCACTCGCGTCCGTAAAGGAAAAGGGAGTGGAGGTAATGAACCCATTTAGCAATGCGGAAGTGGAAGAAATTAATACCGTTTTTTACAATCGGTTTTACAATGATGAAGGGAAACGATTTTTCTTAATAGCCATAAACCCAGGGCGTTTTGGAGCGGGTGTTACCGGTTTGCCATTTACGGATCCCGTTATTTTACAAGACACTTTAGGTATTCCAAATACATTTCAAAAACGAAAGGAACTTTCAGCGGTGTTCATTTATGAGCTGATCGAAGCTCTGGGTGGGGTCGAAGCTTTTTACAATCAATTCTATCTTACCAATGTTTCTCCATTAGGTTTTGTAAAAGACGGAAAGAATTTAAATTATTACGATATCGCCTCTTTACAAAAGGAGTTAACTCCATTTATTGTGGAAACTATGAATCACCAAGTAGCAGAATGGGGTAGGCAAGAGGTGGCTTTTACGATCGGGAAAGGAAGCAATCATAAAGCGATGGTTAAGCTCAATGAAACCCATAAATGGTTTGATAAAATTGTGGCTTTACCCCATCCTCGTTGGGTCATGCAATACCGCTTAAAACATAAAGACACCCTATTAGACGAAGTAAAAACCACCATTAACCAAAGCATTTTAATGAAGTAACGTGTGCATTTATAATGAAACTATATTACCGTATACTTAAATGCCAAATTTAGCGGTTCCTTTATCTTTACCTCAGTATTGGACGTGAGAAACCCAATGCTATTAATGGAACCAAACAAACAACTATTTCTGTAATTGCTGCTTTAAAAATGCACGGGTATAGCTTTTTAGCTTGTTCGTTTATGTTGGTGATTTTATGAGGGACGGGGTTATAAAATATTTTAAGGCGAAATTTTTGCTCATTTTCTTGGGCTTAATTTCATTTTCTGCTAAGGCGACTCATATTTCGGGAGCCGATTTCAACTACCAGTGTGTGGGTCAAGATTCGTTTTGGGTCACCCTAAATTTATTTCGAGATTGTACCGGTATTGGTGCACCAAGAAATGCGAATGTCGATTTCTTTAGCTCATGTGGTCAGTCTTTTTCAGTCCGGCTTACCAAACAAAATGGCGCTAATGGAACGGAGATTTCCCAATTATGTCCGGGAAGTTTAAATCAATCTACTTGTTCCGGAGGAGCTTTACCCGGAATGCAGCAACATATTTATGGCGCATTGGTGGTATTGAGTCCCGTATGTGATTTCTGGACCATGCAATGGGGATTATGTTGTAGAAATACAACCGTTAATCTAGTAGGTCAACCAGAAATGCTGGTGAATGCGACTCTTTATTCGCAAACCGATTCTTGCAATAATTCTCCGGTATTTAATGCGCAACCAATTTTATACGTTTGTTTGAATCAAAATGTAAACTATAATTTTGCGGTTACCGAAGCAGATGGGGATAGTTTATTTTATCGTTTTATTGAACCCTTGGATCAAATGGTTGGGGGTACAGCGCAAGCCGTAAATTTTATTCCGGGGTATACATTTACCAGCCCAATTCCCGGTATAATTTTAAATTCAGCTACCGGTCAACTTCAATTTACACCCACCATTCAAGGTAATTTTGTGTTGGCGGTTGAAGTTTGCGAGTATGATTATGTCACAGGGGCTTTACAAGGGTGCGTGATTCGGGATATTCAATTTGTGATTATTCAATGTGCCAATTTACCTCCAGAACCTCCAGTTATTGGAATTTCTTCCTTTACAGGTACCGGAAGTTTAATGGCTCCAGATTCGGTGTTGGTATGTGAAGGAAATACATTCAATTTTGATATTGTTTTTACCGATCCGAATGTGGCAGACTCGATAATTTTAACGACCAATGTAGCACAGGTTATTCCGGGAGCTACATTTTCAATTACTAATGGAAACCCAGCTACCGTTCATATATCGGGAACAGCTACCTCCAATATGCCCATCCAAAATACTTTTGTGGTAAATGCAAATGATGGGGCCTGTCCAATTCCTGCAACCGCCACTTCGGCATATAATATCATCGTTCAACCCAAGCCTATTGTAAATGCAGGGGGAGATCAGATTGTGTGTAAAAGTAATTTGCCTGTAAATATCGCTGGATCGATCCAGAATGCAACAGGTGGGATTTGGTCTGGAGCTGGGGCTTTTGGGAATAATGTCACCCAATTAAACACTACCTATACACCCACACCCGCAGAAATTATGGCGGGTTCTGCCCAACTCATTTTAAGTTCTACGGGCAACCAAAACTGTAGCCAAGTGCATGATACCATAGAGGTGCAACTGGTTAGCTTTGATGCAAGTTTAACAATAGCGATTACCGATGTGAGTTGCCATGCGGGAACGGATGGTGAAATTGGAATAAGTTACCTTGGAGGGGTACTACCCATTAATGTAGTTTGGAATACCACTCCGGTGCAAATAGGGGATACAGCCACAAACCTAGGGGCAGGAACGTATACCGCAACTTTGACCGATGGTAATGGTTGTGATACTATGATAACAGCAACCATTGCGGAACCCACTGCATTAACCAGTTCGGTCCAGTCCGTGTTGAATGTTACTTGTACAGGAGGAAATAATGGAAGTGCTACGCTAGCCATTAATGGAGGCGTAACTCCCTATACTTATTTATGGAGTGTTTCGGCACAAAGTCAAACTACTCTAACGGCCAATAATTTATTTGCGGCAACCCATCAAGTTTCTATTTCAGATGCGAATGGGTGTGTGGTGGTTCAAACCGTGAATGTAGTTCAACCTAATTACCCTATGGGAGTAAATGTGACCACATCTGATGTCATATGTTTTGGGGATAGTGATGGTTCGGCATCAGCCATTCCTTGGGGAGGGACCGCTCCTTATAATTTTACTTGGGGGCCCAACGGACAAACGGCCAACCCATTAACGAACATAAGTGGTGGGGTTTATTCCATTACCGTGGTCGATAATAGTGGAATGTGCGTAGTTCAAACCGGGATAATAGTGAACGAACCTGTACAGATTACCGGAGTAAATTCATCGACTTCAATTTTGTGTCATGGAGATACCACCGGAATAGTTTCCTTTATTCCAAATGGCGGAACAGCTCCATTTGCATACCAATGGGGAGCCAATGCAGGGAACCTTACGACTAATACCGTTTCAAATTTAGGGGTTGGTTTTTACGCCCTAACATTGACCGATGGAAACGGATGTATATTTGATACGACCGTGGGTATTACGGAACCCAATAAGTTAATGGTCAATGTTTCTCAATCGATAGTTTCGTGTAACGGAGGGAATAACGGAACAGCGAGTGTCGCTTTAACGGGAGGAGTATTGCCGTATACGATAAACTGGAATACGACCCCGGTTCAAACCAGTTTAACCGCAAGTAATTTGATTACAGGGAGCTATCAAGCAAATATTATAGATGCACAGGGTTGCGATACATCCATTTCGGTCACCATTATTGAACCAACGGTACTCTCGGGAACCATTGTGTCTCAAACGGATGTGAGTTGCACCGGTGGATTTAATGGAGAGGCTACCGTATCTGGAGTTGGAGGAATGCCCCCTTATTCTTACCAATGGGGAGTAAACGCTCAAAGTGCAACAACCGCAACCGTAGATAGTCTATTCGCTGGAAATTATTCGATTACCATAACAGATACGTTAGGATGTACATTCATCCAAAACCTTACTTTAACGCAACCCATTTTTGCATTAACGGTTAATCTTTCGGTCACCGATATTACGTGTAATGGGCTCATAAATGGTTCCGTTACCGCTATCGCTTCAGGTGGAACGGGCCCTTATGGATATAACTGGATGCCCAGTAACCAATCAGGGGCTACCATTTCCAATTTACCGGTAAGCTCTAATACGATCACCGTTACAGATAACAGTGGCCAATGTATTGTTCAAACCGGAATTCAAATTAACCAACCCGAACCGATTTCAACTTTGGGTATAACAAATCCTGTTCTTTGTTTTGGTGGCAATACGGGAAATGCGTCCGTAAATGGGTATGGGGGAGTACGACCATTTACGTATCAATGGGATGCGAATACCGGAAGTCAAACGGATTCCGTTGCCAATAATTTAACTGCAAATACATTTTCGTTTTCTATTACAGACGCCAATGGATGTGCGTACGATTCAACGGTAATTGTAGATCAACCTGATGCCCTTGCTATGGCAGGAAATCCAATTCAGCCCCTTTGTTTTGGGAATGCCAATGGGAGTATCGATGCGGTTGTTTTGGGAGGTGTAGCTCCATTTAGCTTTATTTGGGATGCCAATGCCGCCAATCAAACAACACAAGTAGCTACCGGTTTGGTTATCGGCAGTTATTCCGTAAGTATTTCGGATAGTAATGGATGTAATTTGGATAGTGTTTTTACGTTATTGGAACCTTCACCATTAACTACCGGGTTAATTAACCTTACCCCGGTGGGATGTTTTGGAGATTCTACTGGAATGGTAACCATTGTGGGTGCTGGAGGAGTTGGACCCTATGATTATACTTGGAACACATCTTCGGGCTTAGAGGCTTCAGGAAGTGTTTTTGGCCTTTATGCAGGAACCTATACCGTTACGGTATCCGATACCAATGGGTGCGAATTTGATACTATGATTGTTATGACCCAGCCTAATGCACCTCTAAGTATTCTTTCTACAGAAATTAATGTGGCTTGTTTTGGCGATAGTACCGCAAGTATTACGGCAATTCCAAGTGGTGGAACCACGCCTTATTTGTACCAATGGGATTCCATCGCATGGAATCAAACTACGGCCATAGCCTCGGGTTTATTCCCGGGTAGTTTTGAAGTATTTGTAACAGATTCTAATGGGTGTACAGATTCCTTGTTGGCTGATATTACCCAACCAACAAGTCCATTATCTGTAACAGTTTCAAGTACAGATGTTTTGTGTTATGGGGATTCTACAGGAATAGCATCTGCATCCGGTATAGGGGGAACATCTCCTTACAGTTATCAATGGGATGCATTTGCTAATAATCAAATTACGGCTACTGCGGATAGTTTACCTATTGGAACTTTCGCTGTCACAGTTACGGATACCTTAGGGTGTACTTCAGATACGGTGATGGAAGTGTTTGAACCATCGGCTTTAGCGATGAGTGTTATTTCTACCCTGCCACTTTGTAAAGATGGAACAGACGGGGCTTTACAAGCTTTGGCAACAGGGGGAGTTGGACCGTTTTCATATGTATGGGATGCGAATGCTGGAAATCAAACCACCAGTATGGCTACGGGTCTAGGAGCGGGTAGTTATGAGGTCATCGTAACCGATAGTAATGGATGTTCTTTGGACAGTATCTTTATATTAGACGAGCCGACTTTATTAACAGCCACAGTCACCCATATGGAATCAGTAGGTTGTTTTGCAGATTCATCCGGGGCGGCCGCTGTATTAGCTCTTGGCGGAACAGCACCGTATGTTTATCAATGGAATACAATGATCCAACCTTTGGATACGGGATATGTCGTGAATTTATGGGCTGGGGCACACGTGGTAACAGTAACGGATACCAATGGATGTGTGTTTGATACGAATGTAATTATCACACAACCTTTAGCTGCATTGACTATTTCTAACACGACTTTAAATGTGGCTTGTTTTGGCGATAGTACCGCAAGTATTACGGCAATTCTTAGTGGTGGAACTACGCCTTATTTATACCAATGGGATTCCTTAGCATTTAATCAAACTACAGCCATAGCCACGGGTTTATATCAAGGGTCGTTTCAAGTTATGGTAACGGATTCCAATGGATGTACAGATTCCTTGTTGGCTGTTATTACTCAACCTACCAATCCATTATCTGTAACAGTTTCAAGTACGGATGTGTTATGTTATGGAGATTCTACGGGTACAGCATCTGCATCCGGGATAGGGGGAACATCCCCTTACAGCTATCAATGGGATGCATTTGCTAATAATCAAATTACGGCTACCGCTGGAAGTTTACCTATCGGAACTTATTCTGTAACGGTTACGGATACTTTAGGGTGTATTTCAGATACGGTGATGGAAGTTATAGAGCCAGATTCACTTGAATTTACAGGAGTGTCTATAAACAACGTGAATTGTTATGGTGGCCAAGATGCGAGTGCAACAATGATTATAATTGGGGGAGTAACTCCTTATGTATACAACTGGGGAATAAGTGCGAATAATCAAACCAGTTCCATGGCCAGTAATTTGGTAGCAGGTATGCATCGTGTTATTGTTTCGGATAGTAATGGATGTAGTATCGATTCCCTAATAGAAATCTTACAACCCCAAATATCCTTACAATTAGACTCCAACCAGTTGGGCGTGTCCTGTTTTGGAGGTAGTGATGGGGTAGCCATAGCCTTATTATCTGGCGGAACAAGTCCTTATTCTTGTTATTGGAATGGGAGTCCAAATGTAGGCGGAGATTCTTTAGTGAATGTCATAGCTGGGTGGAACAAAGTATGGGTAATAGATGCCAATGGTTGTCTAGATTCATTGATGGTAGAGGTCCTAGAACCTTCTTTATTATTAGCCACTGAAACTCAAAATATACCCGTAAGTTGTTTTGGTAATCTAGAAGGAAGTGCTACCGTTTTAGGAAGTGGAGGCGTATTTCCATATCAATACCAGTGGCCCATAAATGCGAATTATCAAACGGATTCCACGGCTAACCAATTAGGATATGGGTCGTATATCGTGACGGTTACAGATACCAATGGATGTAATACGCAAACTACGGTGTTCATTACCCAACCCCAAGCGGCATTAACCAATTCCGTTACTATTACAATTCCATTATGTTACAATGATACCAACGGAAATTTGGTAAGTACCCCAATGGGTGGAACGGCTCCTTATTCGTATCAATGGTCCGCAAGCCTGAACAGTCAAATGGATAGCGTCAATCAAGTAGGTGCCGGAAATTATAGTGTCACCATTACAGATACGAATGGGTGTACGGCTCAGACAATCATTCAAGTTACCGAGCCCGTGCAACTAACAATTTCTTCGTTAACCTCTAGATCTGCGTTATGCTATGGAGATAATAGTGGTATTTCTGAAGTGATAGTTACGGGTGGTACGCTACCATATACCTATGGTTGGGGGGCGTCTAGTAATTACCAATCTACGGCAACTGCGGTGAATCTAAGTACCGGAACGTACCAGGTAATAATTACCGATTTGAATGGCTGTGAAATAGATAGTAATATATGGGTAGATCAACCCACCGACTCTCTTAATATTATGGGAACTCCTACCGATGTCAGTTGCTTTTCAGGGACTAGTGGGGCCATTGCTACCACCGTAACTGGAGGTACTCAACCCTATGTAGTAAGTTGGGGAGTGAATGTAACCAACCCAGTGGGAGCTAATGCCATAAATCTTCCGCAAGGAACTTACGAAGCATTTGTAATAGATGCCAATGGCTGTTTGGACACTGTTTCGGTGGTTATTAGTCAACCTAGCACCCCCATATCTATGACTGCTAATTCACTGGATGTTAGTTGTTTTAGTTATTCAGATGGATCCGCCACCTTAAATATAACCGGAGGAACGCTACCGTATTTATGTTCTTGGGGAGCAAATTCAGGGTTTCAGGTAGGTTCAGGTGCAGGTAATCTAAATGCGGGTAATTATTCGGGTTATGTAACGGATGGTAATGGGTGTCAAGATTCCCTGGGGATAACGGTAGATCAACCCATGCCAATTACCTTACAAGTTACTCCCGATAATATTGTCTGTACCCAAACAAACTTTAATGTAGAAGCCTTTGTAACTGGTGGAGATGGAAATTATTCCTACGCTTGGAATAATGGATTACCAAATTTGGATTTCCATACGGTCAGTCCAATCGGTTCAACCGTGTATTCGGTGTCTGTAACCGATGGGATAGGATGTCCAGGTCAATCGGCATCTATTACCATTACGGTATTTCAAATACAGAGTGATAGCTTAACAGCATGGACCGATGGTGATATTTGTTTGGGTGAATCTTCCAATCTATTTGCTAATTATGCGAGCCAATTTGCCGGTTTCACCTATCAATGGAGTCATGGTTTGGGTACTGGAAGTGGTCCCAAGTCGGTAAGTCCAGTGCAAACTACCATTTATCAAGTCACTGCTACGGATCAGTGTGGCTCTTCCGTATCCGATTTTGTTGTGGTAAATATATTACAGGCTCCTGTAGTAAATTTACCAGAAATTGTCGCACAAGGTTGTGGTCCCTTAACAGTATTGTTTGAAGATCATATTAATGATTCAGGAACCTTTTCCTATGTATGGAATTTTGGGGATGGAACCTCTTCAAATTTAAAAAACCCTTCGCACACCTACACCCAAGCGGGAACCTATCCGGTTTCGGTTACAAAAATTTCAACCCTTGGATGTCAAGGACAATTATCTGGACCGAGTTCTGTTACGGTATATCCAACGCCAGTGGCTTATGGTGTGGCAGACAAGTATATCACTGATATTACGCAGCCCACTTTTAATCTTACGGATCAATCAACAGGAGCGAATAGTATCCTTTGGGAGTTTTCACCCATTGATTTTGCAACCACTCCCAATACCAGTTATATGTATCCGGATACAGGTACTTACTTCGTCTTGTTAACCGCAAGCAATTCCTATGGCTGTGTATCCGATTTTGAATTTAGTGTTGCTGTAATTAGTCAAAACCAATTATCCGTTCCCAATGCATTTACTCCAAATCCTTCTGGTGGGAATGGGGGTAGTTATGATGCCTCCTCCTTATCTAATGAGGTGTTTTTTGCTAGAATGGGTTCGGTTTCACAGTTTCATATGATTGTTTACAATCGCTGGGGAGAATTAATTTTTGAGACTTTTGATGTCAATGTAGGATGGGATGGGTATTATAGAGGCGAATTATCTCCTCAAGATGTATACGTTTGGAAAATTGAAGCCCATTTTGAAGATGGTTCTCAAGTTTCGGATGTAGGTAGTTTAACTTTATTACGCTAATAAAAAGCCAGTTACCGAGCAAGGAGGTAACTGGCTTTTATTTGGTGATTAATCCGTGTTAACGGTCACCTGAGAACGAATTAACCTCCGTTCAATATGGGATGACTCACTTAAGAATGCTATCGAAGATTGAATTAACCCTATACCTGATCCGTAATAATGATGAAATATTCTTGGGTTTATAGGACTAATATTTTGGTACATAACAAATGTTTGTTGCAAATCCAAACAATCCAAAGTACCGCTTGGAACGGTTATTTGAGTGGGTGTGGATGCCATTTTATTATAGGTGAAATAAAGGGTATCTGAATGATTAATTAAATAATGAGAATCTAAAGTATCCCTATTATTTATACTGGAAAAAATTATTTTTCCTACGGAATTAATAAGTTCTCCATTAGACTCTCGTAAAATTTGCAAGATTTCACCGGGTCGTTGATGAACAGGGTAGTGGGTTCCTCTCAATACATAATAGGTGCTACCGTCAATAACAGTGTCATTGCTGATATATACACTATCCATTATTTGAAGGGACGAATCATTTCCTAGGGTATCTACTTTAAAGTTTTCATAAATCCAATAGTCGCCAATACGCATTGGGGTGTATCTAAGGGGTGTTTCGGTCATCGGATCAGGAGATTCTATAATTTCATCTTTTTTACACGAACTGCTTAACAGGAGGATTAAGGCAATAAGGCCTTGAAACTTTTTCATAATACTTAGATTTTAGGTTGGTGAAAATTTAAGTGAAGTCTCTACATACTATCTGGTTTTGTTGTTTGTTAAGGGGATAACCAAATTGTTGGATAGTTATTGTGTCGGTTATGAAATTAAATTTCTTTCAACTTCCAATTCCCCCACTTCAAATAACTCCAAGACAGAATGGTCATGAATCCAAAATATACAAATTCACTCGCCCAAACTAAATGGAGTGGAAGCACGGCAATTACAGAAGCGTAATAGGTATAACTCAAGTAAATAATAACGCTCATAGTTTCAATAAGCAATGCTGTTCTTGTATTTCCAGTACCCGAAATAACTCGAAAAGGAATGAACCCTAAAGTGAATAAAAACATCGAAAATGTGGTTAGTTTAAGCGAGGTAATGGCCTCCCCATATACCGTGATATCTTGGGTGAAAAAGCCCATCACAAATTCTGGAAATAGGTTAATTAGACTAAATGAAATTGCATTGACTAAAATACCCAATACCATCGTTTTCCGAACGATTGGCATCACCTTTTCAAAGTTTTTCTCTCCCATTAGGTTACTCACAAAGGTGTTTGCCGCATCTGCTAAGGAAAAAACGGGAACCATAATAAAAATATAAATACCTCGTATCATTTGTGAAATGGCTAATGCCCGTTCTCCAAGGTTTTCAACAAACACAAAAAAGGTAAACCAAGCCCCAATACTCACAATATTCTGGATCATTATCGGGGCGGAAACCTCAAAAATAACCTTTGTTCGTTCCCAATTAAAAGCCATGAATTTTCCGAGTCCATACTTCTCCAAATCCACAAACTTTAGTGTGTAAATGATAAACAGCAAACTTCCAGCTCCTTCAGAAATAACAGAAGCTAAGGCGGCTCCTTCAACTCCCAATTGCGGAAAAGGCCCATACCCATTAATAAGAGCCAAGTCTAACCCAATATTCAAAGCCGAAATAAAAGGCGTAAAATATCCAAGAATCTTTGTTTTGGTAATCCCAACAAAGAAGCCAATAAATAATAAGTTAATCAAGGTGAATAATATTCCCCACCCTCTAGTAGTCATGTATATAGAGGCGTATTTAACTACGTTTTTGGAGTCGAATAATGCATCCAAAAAATCGGGAACTACCCATTGAATAAATACAAATAGCCCCAGGGAAAAGGCCAGTACAAAATAAAGTCCCTGAAAAAATAGCGGTCCAATTTTCTTATAATCTTGGGAACCATTTCTTCGTCCCACAATAATTTGCATACCGGAGGTAAAACCCATTCCCACCACAAAGAGTAATCCGTAAAGCAATTGTCCATTACCGGTACCGCCAACTTGCGCTTCCCCTAATCCTGCGACTAGAATTAAATCAATAACTCCGACCAAGTTCATAGCTATCCCAGCAATGATTAATGGAGTCGTTACTTTAAGTAATCCAGAAAATGAGGTATTCAATTTTTGCATGCGCTGCAAAAGTGGTCGTTTTTTTGGGGATTCGGGTATACTATCTTTAGTTTCCCTTGAAATACCTGTAATAAAGGGTGGATCCTAATCCTGTTGTAATAAATAGGGGATACTAAATTGGATGGAAGTTCCTACAAAACCTGTTTTTATCGCTTCAGGGTGGGTTTCCTGGGTACTAACTTCCGACATTTGCGAGTGTAATTCTGCGACCAATTCTATTCTGTTTTTGGTAATCTTGGCACCCATGGATTTATGTCCAGACTTACTATCTTTTTTGAAGCTTAAGGTTTTTTTAATTCCAATTCCATTGTCCGATATTTGAATGGTAAGTAGTTCATTTATACGCTCAATTCTAACTTTTATTTCGCCTTCCGGGTTCCTATATACCTGCCCATGCCAAATGGAATTTTCTACATAGGGTTGTATTAATAAACACGGAATTTCGCATTGAGATAAATCAATATCTCCGATCAATTCCACGGTATATCCAAATGGTTTACGAAGCCTCTTCTTTTCGAGTTCTACATACATTTCCAATATTTCCATCTCTTTTGAAAGTAGAATCGAACTATTTTCAGCGTTTTTTAAAATGGATCGAATGAGTCGACTAAAATCAATTAGGTATTCATTGGCTTTCATTTTATTATTGGTTAAAATGTAATTCTGGATGGAGTTCAAAGAATTGAATATAAAATGAGGACTCATTTTAGATTGCAAGGATAGCATCTGTAACTCATTAATTTTTCTTTGAATAGCCGCCTGTTTTTGGTAAAAAGAAATGATTTTAAACACACTCCAAGTAATAATGGAAAGTATCAAGATTAAGCACAGTCCGATAAACCACCAAGACTGCCAATAAGGAGCAAGGATGGTGAATTTCAAATGTTGAATCACACTTTGAACACCCTGTACATTAATTGCTGATAATTCCAAGTGATACTCCCCAGGTTCCAATGAATTGAAGGTTAACGTAGAATTTCTTGAAGTGCGCCAAGAATACTGAGGGTTAAGTCGGAAGGAATAAATGAATTTGTTTTGAGATTTATACCCAATGGCCTGGAAACTAATATCAAATGTATTCGAATCAAATGGAATCGTTATTGGTTGTGTTAAATCGTATGATCGTTGTTGGGTTTGTAAACTCTTAATGGTCAAAAATGGAGGGATGAAACTTTGCTTTATAGTTTCTAAGTCTACTTTTCCAACCCCTTTATTATTCGCATAAAATAAGATGTTATTTTTTATGCGTATTTGACGAATATCGGTGAGGGCTAGGCAATCATTCTTGGATAGGATAGCCCTATAATCCCATTTCTGGTGGTTTTGAAACAATTCATATACCCCAAAGTTGGTCGCAACAAAAATTCGATTTCCCTCCGTATCTAAAAGTAACTGATTGATGGCATTCGTTTCTCCATTGGTTTGAATGTCAATTTGAAATTGTGTACCCTCTTTTAATCCAATAATACCATTTCCTTTAGTCGCAAAAAGAAGCGTGTGGTCTGGGGTCCGAATAATATCCTGAATACGGGTGGAATTATTGTTCCCCAGTAAATTGGACTTTTGAATTTCTTTTGAAGGTAAGTCCAATTCGTACAATCCCTCCAAAGTGGCTAAAAGCACCTTGGTTTCAGAAAATCTAAATAAGCGAAGAATTCGAGGTGTTTTGGTTTCGAATGGCTTCTCTGTTTGAACAAAATCTTTTTCCCAGGTTTTATATATCCGTCCATCTTCTGTCCAAAATTTAAAGCCATCGTAATTAGGGCTCGTTCCTATTTTACGATTCGTTTCCTTTTTGTTCCATTTGACTCGAGAAATATCTATTAAACCAAAGGTTGAACTAGCCAAAAACGTACAAGAATCATTAATTTTTAATACGGAATTAAAATCCGCATAAACTTCTTTAACGAATATGGTATTTTCCAATTTAAAGCCTCGTGCCAAATTGGAGGAGTCTACATCATAAATTTGTAAAGGTTCGGTATATGGAAGTAGTAAGGATTGGTTCGCATTAAAAATGAAATTGTCTGCTCTTCCATAATAACAAAAAACATATTCGTTTTTTTGAGGAATAATCCCATTGATGTGCGATCGGCTAGCATCTAATAGTTTAAAGGTGCTGATATTGGGGCTGGCAATGTAAAAAATCCCATTGTACAAGGAGGAACACCACAAACCGCCTTCAAAATCTACTGTTATGGAAGTAATAAAGGCATTAATAAGTACATGCCTTATTATTTTATTTGCTGGAGATGAAAAGGTATAGAGTCCATTTTCTGTACCGAAATAAAACAAGGTATCCAATTTAAATACTCGTATTCGACCAAAATGTTTGGTCTGAATAAGTTTATTCCAATGATTTGGTTTTTGAGCATACTCCTCACTAAATGCATGGAATAATTTTTGAAGGTTTTCTATTAATTGTAATTCCAAAAACAAATCCGGGTCTTTTTCAGGCGGTAGGCTATGACATATTCCCAAAGAGTCAATCTCTATTTGTGGGGTTACCCTAGATAATATAGATACAAAACTAATATGAACCTCCTTATTTTTATTTACAGAAAATTCAGTAATGGTATTGGATACGCCAATATTTTCAGTCGTTATATTTAAGTTTTTATTAAAGGAATACGGTGTTATCTTATTATTCCATAAATAACAAAGTTTCCGGTTATAGGTGATAAACCAAATTCTCCCCAAATAATCCTCATAGATTTTAAAAACGGTGTTATCCGTTAACCCGTCTTGAGTGGTAAAGGTTTCAAAATTAGCCCCATCATATCGGACTACCCCGTTATCGGTACCTATCCAAATATATCCTTTGGAATCTTGAAAAACATCATAGGTTTCCGCACTAGGTAAACCATCCGAAATAGAATAGTTAATATAGTTAACCGATTCCTGGATGCCTTGAGAATTCAATTCCAAGCAATAATTGAGTAAAAGAAAACCGATCAGGAATACCGATTTAAAATTATTTATTGCTTTGCGAATATTGGCTATTGATTTGATAATGAATGGTATGTTGATTGCGTAACTGTTTTCAGAGTAAATTTACTGACCATGGGGTAGAATCTTAATTAGGATTTAATATGTAAGGAACACTAAATAGAATACGGGTACCAATAAATCCGGAGTTACCATTTCCAGGATCATTTTCTTCAATAAGCACATCCGACATTTGGTTATTTAATTCTGAAACTAATTCAATTCTATTTTTGGTAATTTGAGTTCCCATGGATTCATGATCTGGTAATCTGATTTTTTTGAAGCTCATTGCCTTTTTAATCCCAATTCCATTATCTGAAATAATAAAGTCAAGCCGGTTATTTACTCTAGAAATATGGATCCTAATTTCGCCTTCTGGATTATTGTAAATTTGACCATGCCAAATGGCATTTTCTACATACGGCTGAACAAGTA
The DNA here is from genome assembly GCA_913062955.1 of uncultured Flavobacteriales bacterium. Classification (GTDB taxonomy): domain Bacteria; phylum Bacteroidota; class Bacteroidia; order Flavobacteriales_G; family Salibacteraceae; genus CAJXZP01. Next base: position 59,311 of record CAJXZP010000019.1, read on the forward strand.
AGGATGGAATTTCACAGTTTACCAAATCAATTTCCCCTTTTATCTGTACATTATATTTAAAACCCTTACGAAGCCTCTTTTTCTCTAATTCTACATACATGTTTAGGATTTCTAATTCTTTAGATAGTAATATGGTGCTCTTTTCAGAAGTTTTTAAAATGGTTCGAATGAGTCGACTAAAGTCAATGAGGTATTCATTGGCTTCCTTTTTATTATTGGTTAGAATATAGTTCTGGATGGAGTTAAGAGAGTTAAAAATAAAGTGAGGGTTCATTTTTGATTGGAGAGATAACACCTGTAATTCGTTAATTTTCCGTTGGACTGCCGTTTTGTTTTTATAAATTGAAATGATCCAAAAAATGAGACTAATAACGCTGGCAATTATACCGATGACTAGCAGGGTTAAAAACCACCATGTTTGCCAATAGGGGGGGGTAATCGTAAAGGAAATAGTCTGGACTAGACTAGAAACCCCTTGCACGTTTATTGCTTTTATCTCAACGGTGTATGGACCTGGATTTAAAGAGTTAAAAGAAATGGATGGACTAGTGGTTTTAGTCCAATTCTTCTCATTATTTAAACGATAGTAATAAATAAAGTCATTTTGTGATTTGTAACTAATGGCATGGAAATTAACTTCAAAGGAATTAGAATCATAAGGTATTTGAAGGACGTCAGTTAAATGAGGAGAAGTCCCAATTGTAATGGGGGTGATGTATAAAAATGGAACCCTTTGGGGTGTTTTTAAGTCTTTTAGTGAAATTTTACCTACTCCGCTATTACTCGCATAATAAAGCTGATTTTTCAGGATTCGAATCTGCCTGATATCGGGAGTACTAATCCCGTCATAGGAGGTGATAATAGGTTGATAATTCCAATTTTCATTGGATTTTATTAATTGCAAAAGACCATGGTTGGTGGCTACAAGAATAGAATGATTCAAAGAGTCATAGAGCAATTGGTTTACGGAATAGATGTGTTTTTTGTTTTTTATTTGAATCTGAAATTTCTTTCCGTTTTTTAGTCCCCAAATTCCATCTGCTTTGGTGGCAAATAAAAGCGTAGAATCAGGTGTCCTGATTATATCTTGAATTCGGGTCGTGTTATTGCTCCCTAATAAATTAGATTTTGAAATGGATCTATTGGTTAAATTCATTTCATAAAGACCATTCAAGGTTGCAATTAATACAACGTCTTTGGAGAGTCGGAAAAGTTTTTTGATTTGTGGCATCCCGGGCATAAATACCTCAATTGCATGATATCGATTAGGAGCATATTTTCGAGCTCCAATAGTAGCTGTCCTGGTTTCAGAAATGTTCCAAATGGAAGAGAAGGTATCTTTTACTTCGATTAATTTATTGGGAGGTGTAGCTTCTATATTTTTACTTTGTACGCTTAAAAAAAGGAGTTCCAAAGAAGGGCAAGAAACTAAAAATGTAGAATCTGTCAATTTTACGATGGAATTTATTTCAAAAATTGATTCTAAAAGATAAATAGGGTTTTCAAATTTAATTCCTTCCATGACGTCTGTTTCAAAGAATGACTCCTTTGAAATAGGAATAGT
>CAJXZP010000020.1 GCA_913062955.1 uncultured Flavobacteriales bacterium
AGCTCAACGATAGATTGTAACGGGAATACGGATGGTCAAGTAACGGCAAGTGAAACAGGCGGTACTAATCCGTTTACGTATACCTGGAATACAGGTGGAACGGCTGCCTTAGAAACAGGTTTAGGCGCAGGAACATATTCCGTAACAATAACAGACCAGAATGGGTGTACGGATTCCGCTTCCGTAGTTGTGACAGAGCCAAATGCTTTAGTAGCATCCAGTTCAGTCACCTCTGCATTAGATTGTAATGCAGACACCGATGGTCAAATAACAGCGAGTGAAACAGGCGGTACAAGTCCGTTTACCTATCAATGGAATACAGGCGGAACAGCCGCTTTAGAAATAGGATTAGGCGCAGGAACATATTCCGTAACAATAACGGATCAAAATGGATGTACCGATTCTGCTTCAGTAGTATTATCAGAACCCGATGCATTAGTGGCCTCAGGAGCGATCTCAAGTGCCATAACTTGTAATGGCGTATCTAACGGGCAAGTTACTGCTAGTGCAGCAGGTGGCACAAGTCCGTTCACATATATCTGGAATACGGGTGGAACGGCAGCCTTAGAAACGGGACTTGGAGCCGGAACATATTCGGTAACAATAACAGATCAGAATGGGTGTACGGATTCTGCTTCGGTGGTAGTCTCCGAACCAAATTCTTTAGTCGCTTCAGTAGCGTTACCAAGTGCCATAACTTGTAATGGCGTATCAAACGGTCAAGTAACAGCGAGTGAAACAGGTGGCACAAGTCCGTTTACCTATCAATGGAATACAGGGGGATTTGCCGCCTTAGAAACAGGTTTAGGCGCAGGAACATATTCGGTAACGATCACCGATCAAAATGGATGTACAGATTCTGCTTCAGTACTTGTGACAGAACCGAATGCATTGGTAGCGTCCAGTTCAGTAAGCTCAACGATAGATTGTAACGGGAATACGGATGGTCAAGTAACGGCAAGTGAAACAGGCGGTACTAATCCGTTTACATATATATGGAATACAGGCGGCACCTCAGCGTTAGAAACGGGACTAGGCGCAGGAACATATTCGGTAACGATCACCGATCAAAACGGGTGTACCGATTCTGCTTCGGTCATCGTAACCGAACCTGCAGTTTTAGCATCTGTTGCAGTCGTTGATTCGAACATCACCTGTAATGGTTCAAGTGATGGTGGAGCAACGAGTTCAGCCCTTGGTGGAACAATGCCATACACGTATTCTTGGTCAAATTCAGGCACAACAGCCTCAATAACCGGTGTCATTGCGGGAACCTATTCCGTAACAATAACGGATGGAAACGGTTGTACAGATTCCTCATCGGTCATCGTAACCGAACCAGCGGTATTCATATCCGCTGCAGTCGTTGATTCGAACATCACCTGTAATGGATCTAGTGATGGTGGCGCAAGTAGTTCAGCCATGGGAGGAACAACGCCATACACGTATTCCTGGTCAAATTCAGCCACAACGGCTTCCATAACAGGCGTAATTGCGGGAACGTATTCTGTTACAATAACAGATGGAAACGGGTGTACAGATTCCTCATCCGTACTAATTACCGAACCAGCGGCAATAGTAATTGTCACCGTAGTAGATTCAAGTATTACATGCAACGGATTAAGCAATGGTGGAGCAACGGCCTCCGCTACCGGAGGAACTTCTCCCTATACTTATTCCTGGAGTAATACCGCCACAACGGCTTCTATATCCGGAGTAACTGGCGGAACCTATTCTATAACCATTACAGATGCAAATGGCTGTTCATCTACGGGTTCATCCCTAATTACGGAACCAAATGTATTAGTCGCCTCTATTGTTCTAGACTCCAATGAGTCTTGTCTCCAAACGATGAATGGTGGTTTAACTGCGACAGAAACAGGTGGAACGTCTGTATACAATTATACATGGAGCAATGGAGCTTCCACGGCTTCTATTACCGGATTAACTGCTAGCATGTATACCGTAACGGTAACGGATGCTAATGGATGTTCCGACATAGCTATGGCCACAATTGTTCACGGAATGGCAACTTCGTCCACTCTTACCTATACGGCATGTGATTCGGTAGTTTCGCCAAGTGGGTCATATACTTGGACTTCGAATGGTGTATATATAGATACCCTTATGAATTCCATTGGGTGTGATTCTGTGATTACTACGAATTTGACGATTATAAATTCCACGACTAGTACGCAAGTAATCACCTCCTGTGATGGGTTGTTTTCTCCAAGTGGGTTATTCTATTGGACCGTTTCAGGAATGTATACAGATGTGCTATTAAACGCAATTGGCTGTGATTCGATAATTACAATTGATTTAACGATTGTTCATTCTACAGATACGACAATAAATGTAGACGCTTGTAATTCTTATTCGGGAGTTAGTGGAAATCACAATTGGACCACTTCTGGAGTGTATCAAGATGTGATTGTAAATTCGGCAGGTTGCGATTCTTTAATTACAATTAATCTGACCATCCATCAAGATGTATTCGTCACCCAATCTCCCGTTATTTGTTTGGGAGATTCATTTCAAGTTGGTCTGAATTGGTATTCTCAAGCCGGGGTTTATACCGACACTTTAGTCTCTTTATTTGGATGTGATTCTATAGTAACCACAGAATTGTTTGTGGATAAAGTGGATGTAACCGTAAATCATACGGGGGTTATATTAATGGCCAATAATACAAATGGAACGTACCAATGGATAAATTGTGATAGTAACAATGCCATTATTAGCGGAGAGACGTCCCAATCTTATACGGCTACGGAGAATGGCAATTATGCAGTGATAATAACCGAAGGGGCCTGTATGGATACCTCCAATTGTATTTCTGTTACCCAAGTGGGAATGGAGGATGTTTCAAATCCTTTTGAAGTTAAGGTCTATCCGAATCCAACCAGAGTAATGGAATCGTATGTTATGATAGAGGTGAATCATACGGATGAATACAGTTTGATTATTAGAAACCTAACAGGAAAGCTGATTTATGAGATGAACCAAATTCAAACAAGTCTAAATCAGATTGATATATCTAGGTACGCGGCAGGAACCTATTATATTGAGGTGAAAACGAAAGATGGAAGTACCTTCAACAAGTTGGTCGTACTTTAAAAATAAGGACAACTTTAAGTCCCCATTCTAGGAGTGGGGACTTTTTTTATGCCGTTTTTTTTAGAAGTCGTAAATCACCAAGGTTTGTCAAACATTTGGGAAGTATTCGTGGTCTTCTTTGATTTGAAAAAAGAGATTCTATTACGATCTATTATCATGGGGTTGTCCTTTCTAATTAATCGAGATAACCCAGATATAGGAATGACAATTAGAATGTAAATTAGCGTTAAAAGGATATTTGGAATAATCTTACTCAGAAGTTGAGATAATTGCATCCACCAAGTGGAGATTTTCAGACGCCATTTTTCGGAAAACAATCCTATAAATCCGAGACTTATTGTGAAGTAAAATATCTCATCTATTCTGGTGAAGTAGAAGGATACCATTCCAAATAATACAAGAACCAATATGGTAGCTATGGGATTGGGTTTTGTATCCATTGTTAAAATAAAGTATAAATAAAAGGGGCAATGGCACTTCCGCTACTATAGAATATAATGACCCCGATTAATAATGTAATTATAATAATTGGGGCAATCCAATATACTTTTCTATCCTGAATAAATTGAAGTAACTCTAAAAGGTCTTTCATAGCCGTTTTGTTATTTGATATACATGAATGGGCCAATAAATAAGGCATCTAAATTGCATTCGTTAAAACTTTTCCATGCATCCATTGGAGAGCATACGATGGGTTCATCTTTTTGATTAAAGCTGGTGTTTACGATCATTGGAATACCCGTTTTCTCATAAACAGCATGAATTAAATCCCAAAAAAGAGGATGTTCTTCTTTCGACACAATTTGAACTCGGGAAGAATAATCCACATGGGTAACCGATGGAATCTTACTGTTTGTATAATGTAGTTGTTGGAACACATTTTTTGACTTTAGAGACTCCGGTGGTTTAATTCGATGTTTGGGTAACACATGACCGATAAACTCCATATAATTGGAAGTCGGTAGAATATCAAAATACTCGGATGAGAATTCACTTAATACCGCGGGAGCAAATGGCCTGAAACTTTCTCTTTTTTTTACATTTTTATTTATTCTATGTTGAATTTCTGGAATGGAAGCAGACCCTAGAATACTTCGGTTTCCAAGTGATCTAGGACCAAATTCCATCCGGTCTTGAACCCATCCAATAATCTTTCCTTCAGAAATAAATTGACTTGCAGTCTGAATTAATTCTTTTTGAGAAGCATGAAATTTAGGATTTAAACCTAACTTTCTGTTCATGGAAATAATATCATAATTGGAGAAAGAAGGGCCTAGAAAAGGCGATGTTAACCTGCGATCGAAGTGACGAGGGGTATCGAACTTCATATTTGAGAGTGCTAATGCAGCCCCTACGGCACATCCTGAATCTCCCGGAGAAGAAGGGATGTAAATGGAGTCAAATAACTCCGACTTTAATAGTTTTCCGTTAGCGGCACAATTCAGAGCAACGCCACCCGCTAGGCAAAGGTTATTTAGCTTTGTGATTTCTTTGGCATGAGCAGCCATTTTTAATACGATTTCTTCCGTTACACATTGAATAGCCAAAGCAAGATTACAATGTTCTAATAAAATTTCGCCATTTGATTTTCGGTTAATTATCCCGAAAAGAGCATTCCATTTTTCGAAATGGATCGTTTTTAATTTATACGTATAGGTAAAGAAATCAGGATTCATCCAAATGGAACCATCCTCTTTAATTTCAACCAAACTATCCTTTATTTGCTCAATAAATGTGATTGTTTGTTGACTCGTAGAATCTCCATAAGGAGCAAGGCCCATTAATTTGTATTCCCCCGAATTAATTTTGAACCCCAGATAAATGGTGAAAGCACTATACAATAATCCAACGGAATTTGGAAACTCCATTTCTTTTAGTATCTCGATATTTTTATGATCTCCAATACTAATGGTGGCGGTAGCCCATTCACCTACCCCGTCAATAGTCAGAATAGCTGACTTTTTAAACCCAGAACAAAAAAATGCACTAGCCGCATGTGAAATGTGATGGTCCGAAAAATAAATGGGGGGGCTTTTTGAAGCGAGTGAAAAATTATTTTTTAATACGCCATTTATAGTTCTTCGGATAAAGAATTTATGACTGACCCATTGCGGAACAGCTTTTAGAAATGCGAGATAACTTTTTGGAGCGGTTGCTAAATAGGTCTCTAAAATTCTTTCAAATTTTTTAAAGGGTTTATCATAAAATACGATCGCATCTATTTGGTTAAAATCAATACCATATTCATCCAAGCAATATTGGATGGCTTGGATCGGAAATTCATCCGTGTTTTTTTTACGAGTAAATCGTTCTTCTTGTGCGGCTGCTACAATACCTCCATCAACAACTAAACATGCAGCAGAATCATGAAAAAATGCAGATATCCCAATGATGTTTTTTCCCAATTAAATAAAAATAGTACGTAGTTAAACTCTTTTTTAGAAGCCGTAAGTGATAGTAATCGTGGTTTAGTTTCTTTTCACCTTTCCAAAGTTAAGAAAAAAATGCTTTTTATCTAAGGGAAAAATTGGCAAGCCTTATTTAACTTGCCAATTCTTAATTATAATCTTCTATACAGCTTTTCAATATCCTGACGGGTCCATTTGGACTCCCAATCATCTCCAATAGCATGACGCCACATATGAGGAAGATTGTAGGCTATCTCAGCCATTTGACTGATTTGCTCATCGGTCCAGTCTTTGGATAAGTTCTGTGGTAAATCAATGTTGTTTTGTTTTACCATGTCTTTAAATTCAGCGACAGCATCCCCATAAAATTCTTCTAGATGATTAAACGCTAAACAATTGGCATACCCATGTTTGGTACCAAATACAAAGGACATCCCGTAAGATAATGCGTGACAGGCGCCTACTTCCGAATACGTTAACGATAAGCCTCCAAAAAGAGAAGCCATCATTAGTTTTTCGTTGTTTACAGGAGTTTGACCGGCATTTTCACCCGTGAAAATTTCTCTACATAATTTTAGAGATTGATCCCCGTAAACCTGGCTATAGGTATTGAAAAATTGGCCAGATTCCGCTTCAATACAGTGAATGTAGGTATCCATTCCGGTATAAAACCATTGGTTTTTTTCTACCGTTGCGGTTAGATCTGGATCTAAAATCACCTGGTTGAAAACGGTCCAATCACATTTTAAACCTAATTTTTTCTCTGGGCCAGATAATACTGCAGTCATCGAACATTCAGCTCCAGTACCAGAAATGGTAGGTATTCCAGCATGGTAAATCCCTGGTTTTTTCACCAAATTTAACCCCTGGTAAAGAGAAGAAGAACCTTCGTTGGTGAACATTAATGAGCCTGCTTTTGCAATATCCATAATGCTTCCCCCTCCAATACCAATGATTCCAGCTGGTAATCCATTTTCTGCTAATACCGTATCTCGTAACTCATCAATTTGTTCGGTGGTGGGTTCTTTAGGATCTACATCCATAAAACGAATAACGTCCTTTTCTTTTACAGGGATTCTATTAATGAATTCTTGTTTATCGTGAAAGTAATGATCCACTACAAAAACCATAAAACCATCGTTGTGATGCCTTTGAACGCTCAGAATATCATCTAATTGATCAAAAGCCCCACGGCCATAAACTATCTTGTCTACGTTTTTGAAATTATTAAACATATCTATAAGTTAGTAGTCCGATTTTAGAACACCGAAGCGTTCCTTTCCTTTGGACTTGATTTAAAATTACGCTAAAACCTTTTTAATAGAGGCCACCATTTGGTTTTTGAATGCTTCTAATTCTTCTGCAGGCCAATTTGCTTTTACCCCCAGTGAAATAAGTCTACCCACTACTTCATTCGATTTTGGCAGTTTTAATGCTTTGTAATCTTGCGGGGCTCCGAAATGGTGAATACCCAATTTGTTGGGCGACTTTAACTCTTTAATATGATCCCATTGATTAATGAAATGATACATGTTGGTATACCAATAGTTAAATCCTGCAATTCCGTCTTCTGCAAATTGAGCCATCACTTTTTGAGAAAGTTCAGCCGTAGGCATAAAGAAATTTAAGAAAGTAGCAGAATCCCCTTCCGGATCAGGCATATGACGGAAGGTAATCCCCTCCATTTGTGCTAAAGCGCTTTTTAAAATGGCTTTGTGTTTTTTATTATGGGTCCGGATTGTCTCAATGCGTTGCATTTGTACTTTTCCAATCGCAGCGTTTGTTTCACTTAATCGGAAATTGGTTCCCATAATGTGATGGGGTTCCATACCTCGATTTGAACCTTGATGGGTATGCCCATGATCCGAATACTCCGCCATATGGTTATAAGCGGTTTCATCGTTAGTGATGCATAAACCACCTTCACCCGCAGTGGTTATTTTGAAAAAATCGAAAGAAAAACAACCGGTTTTACCAAAAAGTCCTACGGAGGTACCTTTATGAAAAGCACCAAGTGCCTGACCGGCATCTTCAACCAAGGTAAGATTGTGTTCTTTTACAAGGGGCATAATTGCATCCATATCTGCAGCAGCACCACACATATGTACCAAACAAATACCTTTTGTTTTAGGGGTTAAAACGGCTTTAATTCCTTCTGAACTTAAACAAAGAGTTTCATCTATTTCTGCAAAAACAGGTAAAGCTCCAATAAGCATGACGGCTTCAATGGTTGCTACAAAAGTAAAAGGAGTCACAATTACCTCGTCTCCTAGTCCAATACCTGCAGCAGCTAATGAAGTAGTTACTGCAGTTGAACCACTAGAAACGGCATGCGCAAATTTTGCTCCGGTAAATTTTTCCGCTTCCGCCTCTAATTCTTTGGCTTTGAACATCCCTTTACGGGCCTCGTCAAATCCATATCTAAATAAAATTCCTGTATCTAAAACTTCGTTTACTTCTTTACGCTCTTCAGCTCCAAAAAATTCTGCACCTGCCATATTTTGATTTTAAAATTTTGAGCGGCAAAGATAAAATATTTGGTTTAAGATGGGTCTATCCAAATTACTTTGAAAAAGTTAAATTTAGGGTATAAAAAAAGAGGCCAATAGCCTCCCTTAATATCGTATTGAAGATGTTACTTATGCGATAATACCTACTACTACAGAGAATATAGTTATTACAGCAAGAATTACCCAAAATATTCCAAACCCACTAATAGAGGAGTCAAACATTTGGTTTAATAATGAGTCTTTTTCTTCTTTAAAATCGTTGCTTACCATGACTAGTTTTTTATGATGTGACAAATGTAGTTATTTGAACCTTATGGACAATTACCTAAAAGTGTTTCTATTTCTTTTGGTGTAAATTTTTTCTTTGAAGAACTCCATTTACTGTAAATATAATTGCCTACGTTGGCAATTTGTGTCGGAGTTAATTGTTCGAGTCCGGCCATGGGCTGGTTGAACTTTACTCCCTTAACCGTTATTTCTTCGTCCATTCCGTAGCCCACTATACACGCAAAATTGTCCACGTTTGCGTCTAAGTAATTGGAATCTGTTAGCGGTGGAATTAAATTACGGAATCCCTCTCCATTCACGCCATGACAACTGGCACAATGGTTTTCGTAAACCAGTTTGCCTTTTTGGGGTGGCCTAGAACATGATCGGAAAATCATTAATACCAAAAGAATTAATACAAAGGTGCCTAATATGACCACTCGAAGATTAACGTTCATCGTTTTCCTTTTTTAAAACTTTTATGTCCGCTATTAATTGATCGGTATCTTCTTCCAAAGTGCCATCGTAATAACCTCGTATTCTATGTTGGCCATCCATTAAAATAAATGCCCCACTATGCATGAATCCTCCCGGAGAATTTGGGTCTTCTTCAGCACTTACCATGTATTGTTTTGCCAAATCAAAGGTGTTTTCTTTACCGGCATAAACCATGTGCCATTTATGCGAATAGATGCCAATTTTGTTGGCGTATTTTTTTAGCTGTGGAACCGTATCATTAATAAAGTCTATGGTATGTGATAGAAATAAGATTTCGTCATCCGTTTCATACACATCGTATATCCGAGCCATGTTTTTTGTCATGACCGGACAAATGGTAGGGCAATGGGTGAAAAAGAAATCTACAATGTAAATTTTGTCTTTAAAATTGGCAGCTGTAATGATTTGGCTATCCTGATTTATTACTTCAAAACTGTCAATACGTAGGGTGATGTTTTCAATAACTTCCTCTCCTTGATCATTGGTGACCAAAATCTCCTGGGATCCATAAATCTTGAGTTCTTCTTTTTCTTGAATGCGTTCTACACAAGAAGCTGAAAAGGCAATGATGCCTACAAGTAGGAGTGACTTTTGAAAATTCATAGGCTATTTTTTCAAACTTGAAATGACTCCTTCGGCATGATGAATGGCTTGGTCCATTTGGTTACCCACGGTAACAATCGCTTTTTCTTCTTGATCTAGGTAGTGGAGTATAGAATCTTGATCATCACTCTTGGTTGGTTTCTGAATATTGGCCATCCAATTCATCATTTCAATATCCGCTTTTTCTAATTGATGTATCGCACCTACTAAGGTGTCCTGCTTAACAAAAAGAATACTCGTAGAATCTGCGGTTTTTGATTTCTGAAGGAGCGCATCAATTTTTTGAGCCATTTCCCCGGTTTCTTGCATTTTAAGCATGACTACATCATGAACTTTCATGGTTTGTTCCCATTTTTTTTCTGCTGCGGATTGGCAGGAAAGAGTGAACAAAGAAATGCTTAGAATAGAAAAAGTAATTGTTGACTTTAACATTTTATGTGTGATTTAATTCTTGCAAAGCTATCCAAGATAAAAGAGCCATCCCAGTTTTTAATGCACTTTCATCAACCGTAAAAGTAGAGGTGTGTAAACCCGTAGATGGATTCCCCGGTGAACTCGTACCTAATCGGTAAAAGCACCCCGGAATTTCTTGGGTATAATATGAAAAATCTTCTCCTCCCATCCGTAAATCGAGGTCTATCACGTTTTCCTTTCCTAAAAGATCTATAGCATAGGATTGCGCCCGTGTGGTTAACGCTATATCGTTTTTAAGGTAAGGATAACCTGTGATTACATTAGCATCCACATCCCCCCCCATTTCATGAGCCACCGTTTTGCAAATAGAGCGGATTTTGTCGTGAATTAGAGCACGCCACTCCTCATTCATAGTTCTAAAAGTACCTTGAATATATACCTGATCAGGTACCACATTAGTCGCACCTAATCCTTCTACAAAACCAATGGAAATAATGGTAGGGATATTTTTCGCTTTCCCTAAATCATTCAATTTATTCAACTCCAAAATAATTTTGGAAGCCATAATTATAGGATTGGTAATACGATCGGGTTCTGCGGCATGTCCCCCCGTACCATTCACTCGTAAATGGAGCTCGTCACAGGAAGCCATGTACATACCTTTTCGAAAACCAACCGTTCCAGCTTCAAATTGAGGGTATACATGTTGCCCTACAATTCCCATCGCTTGCGGATTGTTTAATGCCCCTTCTTTAATCATGAGAGAGGCTCCTCCAGGTAAGACCTCCTCTCCGGGTTGGAAAATGAGTTTTACCGTACCTTCAAACTGATCTTTTAGTTCGTTTAGAATGGCTGCAGCTCCTAAAACACTACTGGTATGTACATCATGCCCACAAGCATGCATTACACCTGTGTTTACGGAGGCAAATGGTAATCCAGTTTTTTCGAGTATGGGTAAGGCGTCCATATCCCCCCGAAGAGCGAATGTTTTTTTCGAGGGATTATTCCCTTCAATATGGGCTACAATTCCCGTTTTTACATACCCTTTTTTGTAGGGTATTCCAAGTTCGTCTAATTGTTGGGTAATGAACTCGGAGGTTTTAAATTCTTTAAATGAAAGTTCCGGATGCTGATGTAAATGCCTTCGTTGGGATACCACTTTCGGAAAATTGGATTCCGCTAATTGCAGAATTTGGGATTTAGATATCATTACTTGCCCGAGAAAATTAATTTTAATGAAATCAATAACATTAATACTCCGAAAACTCTTTTCAATATAGATTGATCCAGATCTAAGGAAATCTTAGATCCGAAATAACCCCCAATGACAAAGGCCGAAGCGACAATTAAACCTGCTTTAAGATCCATTTGGCCGGATTTATGGTAATTGTAAGCCGCTAGAATTCCAATAGGGAATAACATAAGACCCAAACTTGTTCCTTGGGCTTCATGTTGCGACATTCCTAAAAAGAAAACAAATGCGGGTACGATAATGATCCCCCCGCCAACACCAAACATACCGCTAAGAACCCCGGCTGCAATACCAATTAGGATAAGGATAATGATTTCAGTCATTGTATATTTTTTTGATTTCATAGTATCTGAATTCGGTCGTAAAAATACATTAAGTCTATACAAATGACCCTGTACTGATTATTACTGGAATGATTGCTAATGAAGGTCTTTAACTTGATTTCTAAAGTTGATCAGTAATGGATGTATCCAAGGGGTTTACATCAGAAAGAAACATTTCTATATAGTTCCCATTTTCGTCCACTAAGTATTTTTGGAAGTTCCATTTCACTTCACTATCCGCTATTTTGTTTTGAGACTTTTGGGTTAACCAGCTATAAAGCGGGTGTTGGTTGTTTCCTTTTACATCTACTTTTTCGGTCATTAAAAATGTAACTCCGTAGTTCTTCTTACAGAAGGAAGCAATTTCTTCTTTGTCTCCTGGTTCTTGACCTCCAAATTGGTTGCATGGCACTCCAATTATCACGAGTCTATCCCCATATTCGATACTTAGTTTTTGTAAATCTGCGTATTGTGGCGTGAAACCACACTCGCTCGCTACATTTACAAATAAGATTTTTTTGCCTTTAAAATCTGCTAGGTTAATGGCTTCTCCCATTAAAGAGTTGATTTTTATAGTGTGTAATTCCGATGGTTTTAAATGATTGTGATTCATAGTAAAGGACATTAAAATAATAGTTGTGAGGCAAAGTGCCCATGCTTTCAATATAGTTTTCATTCAGATTTAATTATGTGTACCAAAGTTAAGAGGAAAGTAGGACTTTTGGTCCGGATTTGTGTTCGTAAACCATTTCTTATAAAAGAAATGGGGCAGGAGATTCCAAACACATCCGTTTTTGGGAATATGGATGAACGAAATCTAATTGACTCGCATGTAGGTATAAACGGTCCAATCGATTGCCATACAGCTCATCTCCGTAAATAGGAATATTGAGCCCTTTAGGGTGGGACGCATGCACTCTTAATTGATGGGTTCTCCCGGTATGTGGAAAAAAACGAACCATGGATTTTCCATTTTTAGTATCCAATAATTCCCAACGAGTTTCCGCTGGTTTTCCATGATCGTAACAAACCACTTGATGTGGGCGGTTGTTTAAATCTACCCGTAAGGGTAAATTTATTACCGAATCTTTATCTAATGGAACCCCATCTAATTTGGCGGTATACTGTTTTTGAATGGTACGAGATATAAACTGTTGTTGTAGATGATGATAGGTTTTTAAATCTTTAGCTAGGATCATTATACCCGAAGTTCCCATGTCTAAACGATGCACAATCATTGGACCTGTAGCATTTGGGTATTTGGCTTTCATACGGTTTTGTACCGAGTCTTTTAATTCTTTTCCAGGTACAGAAAGTAAATAGGCTGGTTTATCGATGACAATTATCCAATCGTCTTCATACAGGATTTCAATAACCAAATCCTCTGGTTGGTGACTCATGACTGGATTTGGATCGAGGTCCAAACCTTTGAGCATGAAGGAAAGAATGGGGTGACATTTGGCTTTACATGCCGGGTAATAATTTTTGTGTTGCCTTACTTCAAGGTTAGGTGATTTGCCCCACCAAAATTCAGCTAAGGAAATAGGGGTATAGTTATTTTCAAATGCGTATTGGAATAGTTTTGGAGCAGCGCAATCACCCGCTCCCGATGGGGGAGTAATACTTTTCTTTTCGGAAAATATTTGGTCTACACTTTTATATTGACCCAAGTAATTTTTGAATTGGTATTGGTTGAATATTATTTGTTGCGTTTCGGCTGATTTCGCTTTTCGTAGGTTTTTGTAATCAGATAATTGTTTTAGAAATGGTGCGACCCGTAATTCCAGCTCGGCCTTTTTAATAAGGAATTTTTTTTGCTCGGACTTAAAACTCAGGTCATATTGGCGACTTTCCCTTTCATGTGCGGATAATAGAATGGCGTATTCTTCGTCTGGTATTTGGCCTTTCACTTCTTTACGAAGTTTTTGCCTTTTCTTTTTAGCCGTTTTTAATGCAGACTTCTGACTTTTTAGAGCTTCTCCTTCCTGGGATAAATATTGGTCTAAATTGTTTTGTGCGTCAATAAAGACGGAAGCCTTTTCAAGTGCTATCATTGCTTGATTGATGACTAAGATTTCATCCTCTTTTTGTGTATACTCAAACGCAGGTTCTTGTCGGTCAAATATGGGAGGAACAAAACTTGGGAGTCTGGTTTTACCCGCTAGAATACCGGAGTAAGCTTGCAAATATCCTAATTCTCCTTCTTCATTTCTTACGACCAGAACACCAAACATTTTTCCCATTATACTGGAATCGTTTTCGGGGTGAGTTCCAAAATTATGGACCCAATCCTGTTGGGTTTCTAAATAATGTTGCAGTTGGTTGGCAGCTGATATAGTGAGGGGGTGGGGAGTGTAATCAAATGGAAATGTAAAAGTGCTCGGTAATTCTATACTAGAAATGTCCTGCCTAAATACCATGAAATTCGCATCAACTTGATTGTTCATACGGCAAAAGTATTTTAAAATCTAGAGCTTTTGCAGCTATTGGCAATATTTTGAAATGGTAGCTTGAGCTAATTTATGGTTTAGTTCTAAGGCTTTCTCGAAATCAGCGCATGCTTTTGACTTGGAGCCGCCATCGTAGGTAGCTACCCCTCTTTTATAATAGGCGTCTTTGTGAGTCGGGTCCTTTTCAATGATCGTAGAAAATTCCTTGCGAGCTCCTGAATAGTTTCCAATGGTTAGTTTAGCCACTCCTTTTTGGTAGTAGGCTTGTATGCAGTTGCTATCCAGCTTTGTGGCTCTTGAGAAATCTCTGATTGCTTCTTCATATTTTCCTTTACGCATTTTTAATTCGCCTCTTTTAATATAAGCGTCCAAAAAGTATTTATCCATTGATATGGCTGCGTCAAAGCTAGCAAGTGCGTTTTTGTAGGACTTTTTTTGTTCATGACAGAGTCCCATTTGAATATAAAGGTATTTGTTATCCGGTTCTAATACTAGAACATATTGGTAATCTGCCAAAGCACCTTTAAAATCTTCTAGAATTATTTTTGCCTGAGCTCTATTATAGTAGGCATTTACATTTCCTGGGTCTTCGGTAATACAATAGTTAAAATCATTTACGGCAAGATCAGCCTTTTGTAATTTGGTGAGGGCAACACCTCTGTTATTATAGGCTGGCCAATATTTGGGGTCCATTTCAATAGCTTGGCTAAATGATTTAACGGCTGCTTGAAAGTTTTTTTCATTAAAGTGTTTTAACCCTAAACTATTCCAATCTGTAACGGTTCTAGATTGCGCACTTCCAAAAATGGAAAAGGTGATAATAAAGATGAGAAGGAGTGTTTTTTTCACTTAGAAATGATTGGTTTTAACAAATTTAGGGTATTTAGTTTGGGTTCTTTTGTACTATTGATTCAAATTCGTGAATTATTCATTCGGGATGAATGAAATTAGGAGAGATTAATGTATCTCGTTGAATAATATACTATTGGACCCTTGGAGTACTTCTTTTCGCCTATAATTTGGTAGCGAGCTTTGGATTGTTTTGTAGATCCTATCTATCCCGAATTCCGAGACAAAAGTTACCCTCTTCGAGGTTTGGCTTTTTTTGTTTGGATGGTAATTTGAATTGGAATGGATCTAACTCTTTGAATACTTATTTTCTACTTTGGTTTTGGTAGGGTTGGGATTTAGGGATTATTTCATGATCCTATCTATCCCGAATTCCGAGACAAAAGCTACCCTCTTCGAGGTTTGGCTTTTTGTCATTTTAAATGCTCACTCAAACACGATGTGTTTGGATTCGCTTTAAAATGACAAAAGCCCAACACTTACGTGTTGAGCTTTTGTTTCTTAGTGAGCCCGAAAGGATTCGAACCTTTGACCGCCTCCTTAGAAGGGAGGTGCTCTATCCAGCTGAGCTACGAGCCCTCACTAATTGTGCTAAATACTTAGCAAAAAAAAAGCCAACATTGAGTTGACTTTTTTTGTCGGGGTGGCAGGATTCGAACCTGCGACCTCCTCGTCCCAAACGAGGCGCGATAACCGGGCTACGCTACACCCCGAAGTGTAGTCACAAATGACAGAGATTTAGTGCATCGAACCCGAATCGAAGCGTCTCTTATTGTCTTGTGAAGAACGTTGTTCCCTATTGGGAGCGCAAATGTAAGATTTCCTTTTGGTTTGACAATGGTAATATCTAAAAAAAGCAATGTTTTTTTTGATATTTTATTTTCATCTATTCAATAATTATCGCAGTGCACTTACCCCCAATGACTTGGAAGTTTTTGGGAGAGCTAATAAAAATGGTATCAAAAACAGTAGCGTTGGTTTGTGTGATTTCGTAGTAACGATAGGAGTAACTACCAGAAGATTTTTCACTGAAAATAATGGCGGAACAACCAGTGGTGCAAACTGGAGTTTGGGTATTACAGGTAGCGGAGATAGATCCAATATATTCCCCGGCCACTAAAACGGAAATGAATTTATTATTATCTGGACCAGGCAATGTTTTTCTGGTAAATAACTTAACATCCCCTAAGTATCTACACGTACCATTATTGTATAACGCATCTTCGTCAAAGTTGAGCGCATTTGGATCGGTACATCCACCATAATCACAAGATCCATCGTCTTTTTGGGCCTCATAACTAAAATTACTTGCTTTTGGGTCCATACAACCTTCCTCTTTACAGGATTGCAAAAAAGCACCTAAAAATGTAAGAATTGTAAATAGGAATAATGTCGAGTTGGTTAATTTCGTTTTCATGCGGTGAATTTACTGTTAAATTGACAATCTTGAAAAAATATCCTCTTATATTCGCAAGAATAAGAAGGAAACATGGGGGATTTAATTAGTAAACAAAATGTACGTGAGTTTTCTAAATTGGAATGGTTTGCACGTCAGGTAGTTGAGGGTTTTGTTACCGGATTACATAAAAGCCCATTTCATGGGTTTTCGGTGGAGTTTTCTGAACACCGTCATTACAATCCAGGGGATTCTACCCGCCATATTGATTGGAAACTTTTTGCACGTACCGATAAGCACTTCATTAAGCGATACGAAGAGGAAACTAATTTGCGTTGCCAAATTGTGATTGATCATTCTTCTTCGATGTTTTTTCCATTGGATGCGGAAGAGAATAAAATGAGTTTTTCGGTACATAGTGCAGCCGCATTAATTCATTTATTTAAAAGTCAAAGAGATGCGGTGGGTCTAAGTCTTTTTTCAGATAAAGTAGATGTGCATTTACCTGCTAAATTAAGTCCCACTCACTTTAGAAGGGTATATGCACATTTGGAGCATTTGTTAGAATCAAAACCGGAAGGTTCGCAAACAAACGTAGCAACCGCTTTACACGAAGTTTCGGATCGAATACACCAAAGATCTTTGGTTTTGTTATTTAGTGATATGTTAGATGGTATAGGGACGGATATGCAGCCCTTATTTGCCGCATTACAGCATTTAAAATATAATAAACATGAAGTGGTTGTCTTTCATGTAGCGGATCGATCCAAGGAAATTGATTTCGATTTTGAAAATCGTCCCTATACTTTTGTAGATATGGAATCGGGGGATGAAGTGAAACTGAACCCTACCCAAATTAAAGACCGCTTTAAGGAAAGCGCTTTAGCCCATGAACGTGAGGTGAAACTAAAATGTAGTCAATATGGAATCGACTTTGTAAAGGCCGATATTGCAGATGGATTTGATCAGGTATTACGCGCTTACTTGGATAAAAGAAGTCGGATGAAATAGCTTATTCTTCTACTTCCAATTTGAATCCTACTCCATGAATATTACTGATGTTAATTTTTGAATCTTCGGCTAAATATTTTCTTAATTTAGTGATGAATACATCCATACTACGACCTAAAAAATAATCATCGCTCCCCCAAATAATTCGAAGAATAGAATTTCGTTGCAATACTTCCCCTTTATGAATACATAAAAGACGTAATAGAGCCGCTTCTTTTTTTGTAAGTTTTTTAGACTCATTGCCCATAACTAAGCTCTGCTCCGGATAATTGAATATGAATATACCTAGGGAATACACATCCTTTTTGTGAGAGTCGGATTGACTTCTATTTACTCGGTTGATGATGTTTTTAATCCGTAAATCTAGTTCGTCAATAGAAAATGGTTTTGTGATATAGTCATCCGCTCCTAAGCTTAGTCCTTGAATTTTATCTTCTTCCTGTGCTCTAGCTGTTAAAAAGAAAATCGGCACTTCACTGTCTACACTTCTAATTTCTTGAGCTAGTGTGAAGCCATCTTTTTTAGGCATCATGACGTCAATCAAACAAATACTAAAACGGGAAGCATGAAACAATTCATACCCTTCAACACCGTCCTTAGCCCACACCACATGATAGCCTTTGTCTTCTAACCCTTCTTGGGTAACGAATCCTAAATTTTCGTCATCTTCTACTAGAAGAATGGATATATCTGCGTTGAAATTCATATTAAATGCTTTTAAATGTAAGAGTAAATGAGGAGCCTTTACCTAGTTTGCTTTTTAGTGAAATAGTACCCTCATGTTTGCGGACCAAAAGATGGACATAATTTAGACCAATTCCAAAACCTTTTACATCATGTATGTTTCCGGTGGATACACGGTAAAATTTCTCGAAAATATGAGGTTGGTTCTCTGGAGCTATCCCTAAACCTTTGTCGGTAAATGTAATTTCTATTTTTCCGTTCGTGTTTTTTGTTGTTACAGAAACGTCCAATTCATCGGGGGAATACTTTATGGCGTTGTCTAGTAAATTACTGAAAATGTTTTTCAAGTGTTCGTCATCTCCCAAAATGGTGTGATTCTCCGCCTTTAAATCCATGTGAATTTTTCCTTTCTTGGATTCTATATTCACTTTGAAAACCTCCGTTATTTTGAATAAAAGTTGGTGCACATCAATGGGGTGTTCTTTGATGTTAACTTTTTCTTTTTCAATGGTAGCTGCTTGTAAAATTCTTTCTACTTGTCCTTGTAAACGAGTGTTTTCCGATTTAATGATTTGAACGTAACGTTTTATTCGCTCTGGCTTTTCCGTGATATTTGATTTGTCTAAAGCCTCCGCAGCAATAGCAATGGTGGAAAGAGGTGTTTTAAATTCGTGGGTCATGTTGTTAATGAAGTCGGTTTTCATTTCATTAACTCTTCGTTGTTTTAATAGTTGTTGGATCATAAATCCGAAAAATCCAATAATGACAATTAGAATAATGGAGGAATAAATCCAAAATTCCATTTGATAAAATAGCCCGTTACTATGACCCGGGAAAAATATGCTGAAATAATGTCCTTGTTCTTTATTCCAATTGAGGTGAGGTACATGATCTGGGTTTTCTATCTTATCGTAAATGATGTTCTTACAATAAACAACGGAATCTGAAAAGCAGTCATAAATATTGAAAATGAAGTCTTCATGGATAGAAGATTGTTCAAATTCCATTTTTAATAAAGACTGAATAAGATAGGGATCGGATACATAATGTGTTTTTACAACAAAGAAATTTGGTTTTTTTTGAACTACAGGATTTAGGATAATAGAACTATCTCCATCCGCTTTTTGAAGATGATCTAGAGTGGTTAAAAGTACTTGATTAACCTCGTAAGAAAACTGGTTCTGTTCGAGCTGATATGCCTTCCTTACCCAAGAAACTTGAGTAATAATAAGGCCAATTAGCAGTAGTGTAGCCACACTAATAATATAACGAAAGTAGTTCCTGTTCATTTCAAATTATCCAAAAGAATGATCTAATCCTACATAAAACATAGAAGAATAATCAAACGGATCTCGAAAGTATACAAACAGGGTTGGTTTCCCTATTGATTCACAAATTTTGGGAAGAATTTAGCAATTACAGCAAATATTACCCCGTAAACAATGGATAGGAATACCAATGAGGTGATGGTAATTACGGATAAATTTCCAGGGACATAAATCAGTTCTGCAAACGAGTTGAAATTATCTAAGGCCGCTCTAATGGTTTCATCTGTTTGACCAGTGTCTGTAAGAGCTTGCATTATGTCGTGTCTACGATTAGACAAAAACATTTCTAAGAAATGAGGATGAATCCACTTGTAAAAAATATAAGTGAAAAACCCATAGCCTAATGCAAACATGGAACCTCCCTGAGCACCTCCTTTAAAATCCATAGTGAAATCAAATTCTTCCTTGGTGTTTTGTCGCTGAGAGTAAATTCCATAGTAGGTAGAAAGGATGGTTAAAAAGGATAAATATGCCCAAGTATGCGTCCAATCAATTTGAAAGGTTTCAAAAACTAATCTAAAAATGATTCCAATTAAGATAAAGCCTAAAAACGTATAATAATTCCCTTTTGTCATGTGGCAATAGTAGGTATTTTAAACGGGTGATTAGGGTTAAAGGAACAAAAAAAAGAGTTGATTTGACGGTAAAATCACGGTAAACCGTGAGGAGGTGAACTTAGAAATCCCTATTTATTTGTGGCAAACTTTGTAAGCATGCATTCCTTTAATAAAAATATAACGACTGAAAGACTGACCATGATTTTGGTAATCTTATTAATTATTGGGTATGGAATCCAATTTTTGAATAGTCGGATTCAAATTGGAAATACCGCTCTTTTTATGGATTTGGGTTTGACCATACTTATGATCACGGCTATTAGTAATGTGTGGATTGAAAAAAATTAATACGAGTAAATTAATTTCTCTTCCCAGTTAGTTAGTCGAATAACCAATTTCGGGTATCCTTCGGTTTGAATTTGTTTTAAGTCAAATCGTAAATTTTGTTGAACAATACTTCTACAAGCATCTTCATTTCCCTCATGTTTCAAGCTTAAGTTAATTAAGCTTGAAACCGCTGGTTCCGAATTTTTTTGTTCTTGATAAGCATTATTGAAAAGCATTTCAAATTCATGCTCTTTACAACCGCCACTGTAAGAAACCTCCAGCCATAATTTATCATTCTTTATGTAAGCATGAAGTATGGAATAAGGATCTCCTAGATCTTTCATGTGGTGCATCGGGTCTATTGAAATGGGTAAGATGGATGTAGAATCACGAGGTTCATCCACGGTTAACTCTATTGTAGAAGCGGATTTAGCCGAAGGACTCTCTATGATTTTTTTTGAGGTACAGGAAATCACGGAAAATCCAAAGAATACTAAGAATAGGTTTTTCATAATTATTTTACTTTTCCATTTCCGCCAAGAGGCTTTGGTATTGTTTCATTTCATCACGTAATCTAGCGGCTTCAATAAAGTCTAGCGCTTTAGAAGCCTTCAACATTTGTCCTTTTGATTTAGAAATGGCTTTTTCTAATTGTGAATGAGTCATGTATTGTACTACAGGATCAGCCGCCAATGAAACTCTTTCATTTTCCGTATAGGCATGAGCTTCGGCAGTAGTAGGTTGGTAACTAGCCACGGCAGTTTGATTCATGATTGAATTAACCGAACGTTTAATTTGTGTCGGGGTTATTCCGTGTTTTTCGTTATACGCTAGTTGCTTTTCTCTACGGTTATTGGTAGTGTCAATGGTCCGTTGCATAGAGCCCGTAATTTTATCGGCATACATTATCACACGTCCTTTTACGTTACGAGCAGCTCTACCTGCCGTTTGGGTCATGGAGGTTTCGGAACGTAAGAAGCCTTCTTTGTCGGCATCCAAAATAGCCACTAAACTTACTTCGGGTAAATCCAACCCTTCTCTAAGTAAGTTAATCCCTACCAAAACATCAAACTTACCTAATCGTAAATCACGTAATATTTCGACCCGCTCAAGGGTATCTACTTCACTATGAATATATCGGCACTTCACATTGTTCTTTATGAGGTACTTGGTGAGCTCTTCACTCATTCGTTTGGTCAGTGTCGTAACCAATACTCGTTCTTCTGTGTTCTGACGCAGTCTAATTTCTTCAAGTAGATCATCCACTTGTGTGCCTACCGGTCTGATTTCAATAATCGGGTCAATTAAACCTGTTGGACGAATGACTTGTTCTACGTAAACACCTTCTGTTTTTTGTAATTCATAATCTGCCGGAGTAGCACTGACGTAAATGGTTTGATTTTGAATGTTTTCAAATTCGGCAAACGTCAATGGTCGGTTATCCATCGCTGAAGGCAAACGGAAACCGTACTCTACTAAATTCATTTTTCGGGAACGATCACCTCCATACATGGCTCTTACCTGCGATGTGGTAACGTGACTTTCATCTATCATCATTAAATAATCATCCGGAAAGTAATCCAATAAACAGAAGGGTCTTGAACCCGGGTCCCTTCCATCAAAATAGCGAGAGTAATTTTCAATTCCGGAACAATATCCTAATTCCCGAATCATTTCCAAATCATAGTTCACTCGTTCTTCCAAACGTTGAGCTTCAATATTCATTCCGTTATCTTTGAAATAGGCCACTTGTTTATTCATGTCCTCCGCAATAGCAATTTGGGAAGATTGAATCGTGTCTTTGGATGTCACGAATATGTTAGCCGGGAAAATTCGGATATCTTCAAATGCCTCAATTCGATCTCCAGATACGGGATTCATTAAATGAATTTCTTCGATTTCATCTCCCCAAAAAATAATTTTATAGGCATAATCCGAATACGCAGGAAAAATATCTACGGAGTCCCCAATTACTCTAAAGTTTCCACGTTCAAAATCCGCAGTGGTTCTCGAGTATAAAGCATCTACCAAACGATGTAATACTTTATTTCTACTTATGGTTTGACCTACCTTTAACTCAATGATATTGGCATTGAAATCTTTCGGGTTTCCAATACCGTAAATGCAGGAAACCGAAGAAATAATTATAACATCTCTTCGCCCAGAAAGTAGGGCGGAAGTAGCCGATAAACGTAGTTTTTCTATCTCATCGTTAATAGATAAATCCTTCTCAATATACGTTCCCGAGGTAGGTATATAGGCTTCGGGTTGATAGTAATCGTAATAACTTACAAAATACTCTACCGCATTTTCTGGGAAAAACTGTTTGAATTCGCCATACAATTGGGCGGCCAAAGTTTTATTATGACATAAAACCAATGTAGGTCGTCCTGTTTCTTGAATAACGTTGGCCATGGTAAAGGTTTTACCGGAACCGGTAACCCCTAATAATACTTGACTTTTGTCTCCGTTATTCACCCCTTCTACCAACTGTGCTATGGCTTGTGGTTGATCGCCCGTAGGCTTAAATTCTGATGTGAGTTTAAATTCCAAATCCTAATATTTTGGGTGGTAAATTTACGGAATAAATAGGTGGCAGAAAGAAGGTCTTTTGTCCAAATATTGGGCAATAAAAAAGCGAATGTTTCGATTCGCTTTTCTAATTTTTTTAGGGTGGTTAACCCATGGTATGATACACGTTCATTACGTCATCATCCTCTTCTAATTTCTCCAATAGTTTATCTACTTCGGCTTCGTCCTCTTCCGATAGCTTAGTGGTTGTCGTTGGAATTCGTTCGTAACCCGATTCTGAAATTTCAAATTTTCTTTCCTCTAATGCTTTTTGAATGGTGCCAAAGCTTTCAAAAGGTCCGTAAATCATTATGGTGGAAGTTTGGTCTTCCGCACCTTCTTCCGGCTCTTCTTCAAATAATTCATCAATTCCAGCGTCAATAAGCTCGAATTCCAATTCTTCGGGGTCTAATTCTCCCTTTGGGATTTTGAAATGGCATTTACGTTCAAACATGAATTCAACCGATCCGGTTGTCCCCATATTTCCGCCCCCCTTCGAGAAAGCAGATCGTACACTCGCTACTGTTCGGTTGTTGTTGTCTGTGGCCGTTTCAATCATTATAGCTACTCCATGAGGTCCGTAACCTTCAAAGGTTCCTTCTTTGTAATCAGACGTGTCTTTATCCTTGGCTTTTTTAATGGCACGTTCCACAATTTCTTTAGGCATGTTGGCCGCCTTCGCATTTTGCATTACCGCACGTAACTTGGCATTGGAATCAGGTTCTGTTCCACCTTCTTTAATGGCCATTACTATGTCTTTTCCAATTCTTGAAAAAGTTTTAGCCATTTTTGACCAACGTTTTAATTTACGTCCTTTTCTTAATTCAAATGCTCTTCCCATTTCGCTGTTTTTTTCCTTTAAGCGAATGTAGTGAAAATTATCTTTTTTGAGGGTCTTAAATGGCGTTGAAATGAATATCAAAGTCAAATTTAAATTGGAGTGGTAGATGTTTGAATTGCTTAGGTTTCCTATAGATAAGTTGGTTATGGTATGCGTAATCAGAATATTCGAGTTGTATACGTGAAATAGATTACTACATTTGTAGTACTAAAACTACAGATGTGGAATTGAAACAGTTAAATAAATCGGAACTTCAAATTATGGAGTATTTGTGGAAATTGGAAAAAGGGTTTATGAAAGAAATTGTATCTCAATTTCCTGAACCTAAACCTGCGTATACCACCATTTCAACATTGATTACTAGGATGTGCGCAAAGGATTATGTGGGTTTTGAAAAATTAGGTAGAGATAAACATTACTATCCTATATTAAAAAAGAACACCTATTTTTCGAGTCAATTGAAATCTATGATTTCGCATTTTTTTAATGATTCCACGACTCAATTTGCCTCTTTTTTCACGAAAGAAACAGATTTAACTCTAGACGAATTGGAAGCCCTCCAGAAAATGGTTGGTCAACAAATTAAGGATAAAAATACGGTGAAATAATGGGTGATCATGTACTTTTTTCCATAATGACTTTGGGTTTCTCTTATTGTATTTACCACTGGATATTAAAACCTGGAACCACTTTTAAACTAAATCGTTTTTTTCTTTTGGGTACATTGGTCGTGAGCCTTTTGGGGCCATTTACTGAATTTGAAAGGGCTTTTGACTTTCCTCTTGAACCTTCTTTTCAAGCGGTAAAGGGGCTTGCCCAAAGTTCCGTGATTGAAGATAGTTGGGAGGGACCAGTTGTAGAGGGAGCAAACAACGAATCAAACCTTCATCTGGTTTACCCAATTATTAGATGGTTATATATGTTAGTGACCACTATATTAGTTATTCGATTCTTATTTAATCTTTGGAAAGTGATTTCCGGATTTAAACGGAATGCGCTTAAAGTGAGTGGTTTGCGTTTGGTGTTGCTGGAAAGAGAGACTTCGCCTTTTAGTTTTTTTAATTTCTTGTTTGTTAATAAGGGAAGTTATGAAAAGGATGGGGTTTCGCAGGCTGTTCTTACCCATGAAAAGGCTCATTTTGAACAGTACCACTCGATGGATGTTATGGTTACTGAGATTCTAATTTGTTTCTTTTGGTTCAACCCTTTTATTTGGAAATACAAACAGGCTATTTCTGAAAATCATGAGTATTTAGCCGATGACTTTGTGGTGAAGTATGGAACCAATCTAGATACATATGTCCAAGAAATTATTGAATCCAGCCAATCTGTAAGGCATGCCGTTTTAGGGAGTGGTTTTAGTTATGTACAAACCAAAAATAGACTTAATATGTTATATAAAAGCAAAAACAACCCGTTTACCAAAATCTCAAAATTAGTGGGCATTTCTCTTTTTATGGGAGGCTTTATTATTCTTAGTGCTTTTGAGTATACGGATAATTCGGCTCCATTAATTGTGGTAATTGACGTGGGCCATGGGGGTAAGGATCCTGGAGCAATGCATGATGGTGTAAATGAAAAGGAAATAACTCTTGGAATTGCCAATAGATTGACAGCCATGAGTTCGAATACTAAAGTGAAAATTATTCAAACGAGATCGACTGATAAATTTCTATTACTTAACGAACGTGTCGAATATATAAATTTTATAAACCCGGACTTATTAATTAGTTTACATGTGAAAACTTCGGAGAATATTACGGATAGCGGTTTGGAAGCATTTTATTTTACGGGTGACTTTGCGAAGGAATCAGAGAAATATTGCCAGGTTTTTGTAGATGGGTATTTGAATGAGAATTACAATTCATCTCTTGTTAAGAGGGCTAATTTTTTTATTTTAAAAAACAGTCACTGCCCGGGAGTATTGTTGGAACTAGGTTATTTGAGTAACACTGAGGAATTAGAAATGATGCGTGATGCAATGGGGCAACAAAAAATTGCGGAAGGAATATTTAAAGGGCTTTTGGAGATCCAGGGAAGTAGGAAGTAGGGAAAAAATCGTTGCGTGAGGGATAGCAGTGGTTACCCCGCAATGAGGAACGATTGAGGAGTAGTAGCGTATAGCCCGACCTAGGAATTAGGATATCCTAATTCTTAGGGCACGTCCAAATTAATTTAAAACTGAAAATAAATAAAGGGTTGCATATCACTAGAAATGACTTGGTATAGCAAAACAATAGTCACAAATGAAATGATAATCTGGACAGCCATGGGGGCCTTAATAAATGTTTTTCGATACCAGTCTTTAATAGAAGTAGGAAGCCAGTGAATAAGGTATCCTGCGAACATGACCGTAAAGACTTTCCAAAACCCAGTTAGGATATCAGGAGCTAATTCTATACCGAAATTGTCTTGAATTTGAGAAATGAGCTGAGATGCTTTTTCAAAGGATTCGGATCGGAACCAGATCCGAGTAAAGGTGATGAAGTTAAAGGTCAGGAAAATAGCCCAAGCTCTTTTGTACCAAGTGTCTTTGCTTTCCCATGGGCTGATTTTTCGCCATAATTTGTAGACCACAATTCCGAGTCCATTCAATCCACCCCAAACCACAAAGTTCCAACTCGCTCCATGCCAAAGTCCACCAATAAGCATGGTTAACATCACATTAATATTGGTAATTAACCAAACTTTAAAGGTAGGGATGAATCTGGCCAGTAGTAAAGCAACCACCACAGCCGCTACAATGGCCCCCGAAACAACTAAGGAAGCGGAAAGCATGGCTATGAATGAAAGGCAAATGGATAACATGACAAATGTAAAAACGGATCCTCCTCGGTTACCTCCCATGGGTATATACAGGTAATCCTTTAACCACGTAGATAAAGAGATATGCCATCTGCGCCAAAAGTTACCTGTACTGTCCGCTTTATATGGCGAATTAAAGTTTTGGGGTAACTGGAAACCCATTAATAAAGCCACTCCAATGGCCATATCTGTATATCCAGAAAAATCGGCATATACCTGTAGGGAATACCCATAGAGTGCCATTAATCCTTCAAACCCAGTATAGCCAAGTGGGTTACTGAAAATACGATCGTTGAAATTGGAAGCGATGTAATCGGCAAGGAAAATTTTCTTTACTAACCCGTTTAGAATCCAAAAAACGGCCAAGCCAAATTGTTCTTTGGTGAGTTTATATTCTTTGTACAACTGTGGAATAAAATCAGCAGCTCTTACAATAGGGCCGGCCACTAACTGAGGAAAGAAAGAAACGTAAAATCCAAAATCTACGATATTTTTAACGGGTTTGACATTCCCCTTATAAATATCAATCGCATAACTCATGGTTTGAAAAGTGAAGAACGAAATTCCTACCGGGAGCAGGATGGAATCTACTCTAAAACCACTTTCTAAAATGTAGTTGGTCATGTAAGCAAAGTGATTCGTGACTTCAAAGTGGGTACCGAATGCGTTATTGATGGAGCTGGTGAAAAAGTAAGCGTACTTGAAATACACCAGCATGAAAAGATTCAAGAAAATACTCAAGGCCAGCCATGTTTTCTTTGCCCCTTTGGTTTTCGCATCGGCAATCCGAAACCCAATGAGGTAATCGGAAATGGTAGAAAATAATAAAATGCTAATAAAGAAACCGGAAGTGGTCCAATAGAAAAATAAACTCACGGCAAACAACCAGGCATTTCGAATGCTCTTGTTTTTATAGACCATCGAAAATACAGCCATAACGATCGCAAAAAACACCCAAAATTCTAACCGCGTAAAGATGAGCGGTTGCATAATGAAGTCTTTGAATCTTAAGAAAAGATCAGGTATATTGGTATTGTCCAGGTTCACGATTTAGTTGGAATTGCTAGTGGAATTTGTGGTTTCAGGTATTTGCGTGTAATACTTAGTGGCTAAATGGTCCCCATAAGCTTCTCTAAAGGCGACAAACAATAAATCTGCATTGAATTTATATCCTTTCCGAGTAAAATGTACTTTGTCCTTTTGTGCGAGTCCAGCTCGTTCCCATAGACGGATAGAGTTTAAGCCTCCCATGACTTCAAATAAATCGTAATAAGCGGCATCATATTCCTGGGCCAGTTTGTACATCACCTTTTGTACTTGGAAAATGTTTTTGTTCGGATAGCGTCTAAGGTAATAACTGTCGTTATTGGTCATAAACAAAAATTGAACATCCGGATTTACCGCTCTAAACATGGCCATTAGGTCACGGTAATTTTGTTCATATGCGTTTTGTTTAAATTTTCCTGCAGGTACATTGGCATCGTTTATTCCAATTCCAAAGATCACTAGGTCCGGTACATTTGTTTCCAGTTGGGGTTGAAAATACTGACATCTTAAATAGGAGGGAACCGAGGCTCCATTAACTCCAATAGCACTATAGGTAATGCCTTGGTCATCGTTTTCTAACCGAATTCCTTGTAGCACAAAATACGCTTGTAAACTATCGGTTTTTAGGGTTTCAAAAAGTAGGGTGTCGTAGGATTGGGCCAATTCAAATGTGGTTAGGCCTATGATCGAATCGGTGTACATGGTATCGACCAAAATGGATGAGTCTAAACTTATGGAATAAGATTCGGGAGTGGCCATATGGTAGATTCTTACTTTGTTGAATTTGTAAGAAATACGACCTTGGTCTATAGCGTATAATTTGGTGTGCGTTAGGGTGTCGTATGTGGTGGCTGTAATACCCGACAATCCCCATGGACAATGATTTCTACTCAATGCATTTCTACAACCTTCCCAATTCCCGGTAAAGGTCGCTTTGTAATTTCCGGGATTGTTAGTATGGGCCATTCTATACGGGAAAATAAATCCGCGTTCGCCTTTTATTCCATCCGCTAAGGTGAAAAAGTTTTCGCGCATTCTACCCGAAAGCATTCCAGCTTGCACGTGAGACCCACCAATATGAATGATATTAACTTTTCCTTTACCGAAGGTTACCAGAGTATCTAGTTTGTCAAATAGACGATTAAACCCATCTTGGCTCCCTGGAAATTCTAGGATGTTTTTATCGTAATTAATGAAATTGTACGACTCCAACTCTTCACTCGGATTTAATCGAGGTGAAGGCACAAAAGTGGGCTCCACATGAACATTGGTAAATTGCGTAAATACGCCAATTGCGGTGGCAAGAAATACAACGAAACCGAGTGATATGTAATTTGATTTATTGAACATTAGAAGTATCCTTTTTTATGGTATTCAAATTTTGTTCCCAAATTTCTTTTTCGTGCCAAAAGGCTTTCATAAATAATTCGGAAATTTTTCGAGTTCCTAAGCTGTTAAAATGAATGTAATCTTTACCCGCCAATGGCTTTTCAGCTTCCACCCAACTAATCATAGAGTTTTTGCCTCCCATTACTTCGTAAATATCCCAGTAGCCCGCACCCGTTTCAAATGCCGCTGCTTTTAAAGCATCTCGAACCGATTCCAAATACGGGTAAGTCATGTAGGTTCCATCTACCTTAGTTGCCATATCGGATGGACCAATAATAATGAAAGCGGCATTCGGATTTATTTTCATTAAATAGGTGATTTGAGATTTGAACCAACGCGCATATTTCATCGCTTTTTCTTCGGTAGTAATGTAAGGAACCGTGTTTCCTCCGTATTGAAGAATAATCAATTTAATGGGTTGTGATTTCATGAACCCCGAAAGTTGTTCCCCATCTAATCTTTTAAATAAAGTGCCTGAGCTGCCTCGAAGGCCAATATTATCCACCGTTACACCGTAATCCCCTTCAAAAGAAAACGCATAAAACTCCGGGCTTTTTTTCGCTAAGAACTCAAATTTTAATTTTTTTGGAGTCGTATCAAAATGCCAATTCATAGAAGCAAACCCTTCCGTAGATGGAACTATTTTGGAATCAATTAGGGTGCTATCATCCACCATGACTTTGGTAATAAAAGCGTGAGAATTGTGCCCGTAAAACAGTTTGACTTGACGAAACCGCTTAGTCATAGAATAGGTCATTCTAGAGGGTTCAAACTGTATCCAAGCTTCTTGTGTTTCTGTGAAATTGGTGTCGGTAGGGTAGGTAAACATTCCGAAACTACATAAGGCACCATAACGCTTATGGTGTACATTGGTATCTACTCGTCCAAATAAGGTGAAACGATTCCAGTTTTCGGAGTTGGTTTGTTTGATGGCTGCATTTGGTACCGCTTCTACAGGTGGAACTAACCCAGCACCCATACCGCCATATTCTTTTTGAATTTGGTTTCGGATAATGCTGGTTATACGATCGCCTTCGATTTGAGAATCCCCAAAATGCATAATACGGACCTTCGTTTTTTTAGTCGCTTTTGTTTGGGCTAAAGCAGTAAATAATCCTGCCATAACTTCACGGTTATCATTATTCCATTGAATTTTTGATAAACGTTTCCTGCGTTCTAATTGGGCTATTCGAATGGAATCTTTAATAGCAGTGGAGTCTATTTCCGCCTCCAATTCTGCCAAAAAGGATTCCACATCCTCAATTTTCTGTACCTCTTCTACGGGAGTGGAGTCTGGTGCTAAAGAAGCAAATTTTAAACGTACATCATTCCCTAAATCAAACCCACCCTGAGGAGTAACATACGCCATAACTACGGATAGAACTCCTATAGCAAATAAGAAAAGAAGTGTTTGAATTGGTTTCATAAAATGACCGCTGTAATGATATTTCAAATATGTAGAAATAATGATTTAACGATAAAACAAATGGAAGAAGTTCCCCACATAGAGATATTAATTATTCGTTACTGTAAATTTTTAATTTCATTCCCGGACTAATCTTATCCGTACATCCATTCCATTCCATAATGTTCTCGGCCGAAATCCCGGGGAATTTCTTGGAGATTAACCATAAAGATTCCCCATTTTGAACCGTGTATTCTGTCGCTTTACCTTTCCCTGGTTTAGCCTGGGTAGGTTTCAATTCAATTTTGTTATCCGCCATTTCTTCTTGTTTTTCACTGGATGAAATGGGGACATATAAGGTGAGTTTCTGACCAATATTTATGCGATCCGATTTTAAATGGTTCCATTGTTTGATGTGACTTACCTGGATATCGTATCGAGTTGCTATTTTCCCTAATACATCTCCAGATTTTACGGTATACGTTATCGGTTTGTTTTTGGTTAAGTCGGGTATCCCACTTTCCATTTGCTTTTTCAACTTGGCCAGTTCTTCTTTCTTTCGTTGGACCTCCTCTTTTTGAAATGCAATAAACTCGTCATGTTTTAAATTAAATAAATCAGCTTTTTCGTTTGGAAGATAGAAAGCTGTTTTTGACTTGGGGAAAATGGTTTTCCCAATTAAAACAGGATTCATAGATTGTAATTCTGCTACCGAAATATGCATGAATTTATGAATGGTTTCAAAATCTAATGTGTCTTGACTTTCTACAGCTTTTAGATTTCCTTTAAAAATAGAATTTTTGGGATGAGGTGCTTTAAAATGTTCGATCCAGTTGGTCCAAGATTTTAAGTACGAGAAGTACCCCTGCAATTCAGGGTCAAGAGTAGTGTAAAAATTGGCTGCATTTACCGTGTCCAGTTGGCTTATTCTTCGGTTTACATAAGGGACCGAGGTAAGGAATGCGGTAGTGACTAATAATTCATTATTCAAGTAATAGTCATTCAAAAACTTTAGGTAAGAAGAAGCCGCATAAGTGGAGAGTAACCGAGAGTTTCTTTCATCGATCCAAGAGTTTACGACTAAACCATATTTCCGGGCATTAATAAAAGACAATTGCCATTCACCCGATTTATCCGATTGATACTTTAGAATGGGATTACAACCACTAACAATTAAGGGTAAGATGGCATATTTGGAAGCGACATCTTGTAGGGAAAGAATAGAGTCATAGATCAATTTGGCATCCGTGTATTGAAGTAACAACGAATAGTAATCGGTACATTCTCTAGCCATGAATAGCGTTAGAAGTTCCTCTTCAAATTGAGGATTGAGGGGAAGAGAATCTAAAAATGAAAAATGTAAATTTTCGTTGTGTTTTAACTTTGGAGGGCAATCCCAAGAATTTATGTTCGATGGGAAGGAAAGAATAGTCGCATATTCCTTATTGGATTCCAACATGGGTTCAATCCGATTTGAAACAAAGTTTTGACCGATGGAAAAAAAAGAAATACAGAAAAAAAGCACTGAAAATAAAACCCGCATATAGACTTATTGGTGGCTACAAAAATAGCAAGCAACGGGCCATAAAAAAGGGTTGTTAATAACTGAGGAAAAGAAACATATCCTTTTCCTCAGTTACTGGTTTATTGTTCGAGTAATTCTACCGTTGCGGCATCTACAGATGAGGTGTAAAAATACCCTAAAGCTAATACTTCATCTTCCCCTTCTTTGTATACATTGCCTCTGATTTCAGCTGGCGGAGATGCAAATGGACTTCCCACCTGTAACAGTTGTTGACTTACCAAGAGGATGTAGTCGAAATAACGTGCTGAAATTGTGGTTTGTTCAATAGTCACAAAAACCTGACCGGTTAGGGACTCATTTTTGTATTCTTCGAATTCTTCTTGATCTAAACTATATACATCGAAATCAATCACATCTTGTCCATCCACAAAACGGTCATCAGAAACAAATATGTCTTCCGCGGCAAAGTTGTATTGGCCATTAACGTACGATTTCCATTGGTAATTGTCTCCTAATCCAGCAGGTTCTAGGGTGTTGATTTTAACCAAAAAATCTCCTTTATCGGCCGAAGGACCGTCTTCTTCTGAAAGTTCGTGCCAAATGGTATCAATGGGTACAATGGACTCCATTAACTCCGATGCGGATAAATAAGACGTGCCGTCAGGTAAAGAAATGTGAATTTGGTATTCTTTTCCTTCTAGTCCTTGGTATGGCAATTCAAACTGTAACTCCGTATCGTTGAAAACATACGTTCCTGCATATGCTCCGTTTTCTTGTAAGGTGACCACGGCCGATTTGTATTTTGAATATTCTGGCGGTTGAGGCGCAAAATAGTTGTCTAAACTACTTAAACGTACGGATTGAATGACATCTAAGTTTGAGATAAACCCATCCACTACTAAAACCGGTTCTGGATCATCTAGATCTAATGTGATTACGTCTGTACATGCCGAGATCGAGAATACAGATAAAATGGCGATAATATAGATATGTAATTTCATGATTTACGTATTAAAATTTGAAATTATAAGTAATGAATGGTACCGGAATACCAATAATTGAAAGTTGCTTTGCCTCCGTTAACAAAGGATTGTCGTCACTAGGAGAAAAATAGATAGAGTATGGGTTTTTGTTACCGTAGAGGTTATATAAACCAAAAGCAATGGAATGTTTTAGTTTGTCATTTTTAGCTTTAAGTTTATAGGTTGCCGAGATATCTAAACGGTGGGTGCTTGGGATTCTGGAAGCATTTCGAGTTCGGTAATCTGGTAATACTTTTCCTTCCCAAACATATCCCCCATTAGGGTAGGTGGCTGGTCGGCCAGTCATGAAAATGAAGTTACCCGATAATTTCCATTTCTCATTTATATCATACATCGCAACAAGGGTTAAATCATGTGTTTTGTCCCAATTGGTTGCATAGGGTTGTCCTCCGTTAATTCCGTTGGCTACGTCTTTGTACGTTGGGGTACTAAAGCCTGGAACTGTCATGGTTGTTTTTGAAAGCGTATAGGCAATCCACCCCGTTAAGTTACCTTTCTTTTTATTGATCATGAATTCCAGCCCATAACTTTTACCGTTTCCGATTAATAATTCCGTTTCTATGGTTTCATTCAATAAAAGTTCCGCACCATTTCTATAATCTACCAAATTGCGCATCTCTTTGTAATACCCTTCAATAGAAAGTTCATAAACATTCTTTTTGAAATTACGGAAGTACCCTAAAACATATTGATCCGCTTCGGATGGTTTGACATAATAGCCTGCAGGCTTCCAAATGTCAATTGGGGTAGCCGATGTGGTATTACTAATTAAATGCATGTATTGTTTGGTCCGTTGATAACTCGCTTTAATAGAGCTTTTTTTATTGAGTACATAATTAGCCGAAACCCGAGGTTCCAGTCCTCCGTAGTTAGCTACCATTTCTCCTTTGTCGTAATGCTTCACATCTACAATTTCTGATGCATTGGTAGCTACGCCATCTTTATAAATGTCAATGTCTTGTTCTCCCACATTAAAATAATGGGTGTAACGAAGTCCATATTGTAATTTTAATTTTTTGGTGACTTCTTGCTCAGCACCTATAAATAGACTGGGCATGTGAGCATATTCTTTTTGAACCTCAAATGGCGTGAAAATGGATTCTGATCCTAGTGGTTTTATTTCTCCTGGGGAGAACGTGTAGTTTTGATATTCGGCCCCATATTCTAAGGTCAGTTTTGGGGATAGGAAGTAGGTGAAATCGGCTTTCGCTTCCATATTAATAATCCGGGATGACCATTCAAATGCGGAAGTTCCAGAAGGAACACCTAAAGCATAACTATAATCGGAATATACTCCGGTAATATTCATAAAATGTTTGTCGCTTATGATATGGTTCCATCGAACAGTTCCGGTGGCGTTACCCCATTTCATTTTAAATTGTTCGCCAAATCCAAAAATATCTTTACCGAAATACCCCGAGACAAACACTCGGTTTTTGTCATTGACTTTCCAACTTACCTTGGTGTTCAAATCATAAAAGTAGGCTTGGTTATCTTTATTGTTTTTGGAAAACTTCAAGAACAAATCAGCATAGGATCTTCTGGCTGAAACCAAAAATGAAATCTTATCTTTTACAATAGGCCCTTCTAAAGTTAGCCTGCTAAATAATAAACCAATACCTCCAGTAGCCGAAAATCGTTTGTCGTTTCCATCTCGTTGACGAACATCCATTACAGAGGATAAACGACCTCCGTATTTAGAAGGGATCCCCCCTTTATATAAGGTGACATCCTTTATCGCATCTGGATTAAAAACG
Organism: uncultured Flavobacteriales bacterium; assembly: GCA_913062955.1. Classification (GTDB taxonomy): domain Bacteria; phylum Bacteroidota; class Bacteroidia; order Flavobacteriales_G; family Salibacteraceae; genus CAJXZP01. Next base: position 34,378 of record CAJXZP010000020.1, read on the forward strand.
GAAAAGAATCCAAATAGGTGAGAGGAATTATACACAGGAGCTTCATCCAGTAAAATAAGGTTTTGATCAATGTTTCCACCTCGTACGTTAAATCCCGAAGCTCCTTCACCAACACTAGTTACGCCAGGTCTAAGCTGAATGGATTTAATGACATCCGCTTCGCCCAATAGTTGTGGGATTTCTTTTATGGTGGAAATGCTCATTTTTTCCACACTCATTTGAATCTTGGTAATGTTTTCATCCTCCTTAGTCGCAGAAACCACAAACTCTGTTAATACCTGGTCAGAGGTTTTTAATGAGAGTGTTAATGTTCTGGAAGAATTAAGTTCGAAGGAGTCGATTTGAGTCTGATATCCGATATACGAAATTTCAAAAGTGTAAAATCCTTTTGGGATAGTTAAACTGTAAAAGCCATATACATTGGTGGCTGCTCCAGCTCCCAATTGTTTTACCTTGATGGTAGCGCCAATAAGATCTTCGCCTGTGTTCGCATCTCGGATATACCCACTTAAGGTATATTTTTCGGCTTTGGTTTGCGCAAGGAGCGTTCCTGAAATTCCTATTAGAAAGGAAATTAGAAACAGTTTATAGAAAAGTTTCATTACTAGTTTTTAGTTTAATTTGGGATGCAAAAATGTATGGAATTTGTGGATTGTCTATGTTATTTCGGACAAACGGTAAAAAAATAGTTTAAGTGTGTTTACATGAATATTTAATATTATTAGTTGAATTTGAAGCAATTCAAAAAATATGCCATAGGTGAAATCTTAAGCAAGTAAAATTATATTGGGTGATGAATTTTGGGTTTGGAACGATTAATAGGAGGCTATTTAACGAAGGTGGTCAATAGTTTTTTTGAGCCAATATAGGCTTCTAATACATCCCCAATTTCTACTTTTCCTACGCCTGCCGGAGTTCCTGTATAAATCAAATCTCCAATTTTTAAAGTGAAGTACTTTGAAACATGTTCAATGAGTGTGTCAATTGAGAAAAGCATGTCCTTTGTATTTCCGGCTTGGATTAATTTCCCGTTCTTGGTCATAGAGAAATCAATATTCTCCATGATTTGGTTTTCTTTTATTGGGATGAACTTACCTATTGGGGCGGAACCATCGAAGGCTTTCGCTTTTTCCCAAGGCAAACCTTTTTCCTTAAGTTGTGCTTGTAGGTCTCTTGCCGTAAAGTCAATTCCTACCGAAATGGAATTGTAATATTTTCTAGCAAACTTTTTTTGTATATGTTTCCCTACCTTAGTGATCTTTACCACAACTTCCAATTCGTGATGTACATCCTGAGTGAAACTTGGAATGAAAAAGGGTTTGTTGGTTTGAAGAATTGCGGAATCGGGTTTCATGAAAACGACTGGTTCCTTCGGTACTGGATTGTTTAGTTCCTTGGCATGATCTACATAATTTCTTCCAATACAGATAATCTTCATCTTCGTTTATTTGTTTGTGTTTCTGATGTTTTGAAGTACTTTTTTGGTGTTTTGAGAAAAGTCGCCATTCATCATCCATCCATAATACGATGGTTCAGATTTCAGGATTTTTGCGACTTCTTTTCCTTTGTGTTTACCGAAATTGAAAACCGTAAGACGTTCATCGTTTCTTACAAATCGTCCTGCAAGGTCAACTGCATTATGCATTCTTGTAAAATCATTCAAGGATTTAGCATCTCTTTTTATATCTGTATATTTTGCAAGTTGGGCTTCCAAAATTTCGTAAGTCGCTAAAGTATCCGCCTCTGCGCTATGGGCATTTGTAAGGTCCTTTTTGCAGTAAAACTTGTAAGCGGCCACCAAAGTTCGAGGTTCCATCTTGTGAAATATATTTTGAACATCAATCAAGTTTTTTTGGGTGACATCAAAATCATATCCTGTACGGTGAAATTCTTCTACTAACAAAGGAACGTCAAAACGATTGGAGTTGAATCCGGCCAAATCACAATCGTTTAGAAATATATACAAATTTGGTGCTAATTGTTCGAAGGTAGGTTCGTTTGCTACATCGGCATCCGAAATACCGTGAATTGCAGTCGTTTTAGCTGGAATCGGAATTCCCGGGTTTACTCGATGAGTTCTGGTTTCAGATTTTCCATTCGGCCAAACCTTATGAATCGAAATTTCTACAATACGATCGGTGGCTGTATTTACTCCAGTAGTTTCTAAATCAAATACTGCAATTGGCTGTGTTAACTTTAAATTCATGGGATGTTTTTATGGATTTTTTATCCGAGGCAAACTTAACTATTTAAGGTTTGAGCAAAAAAAAACTCCTCAAATTTGAGGAGTTTTTTTTGGTTTTTCTTGATTATTTAATTTCTACCTCACAACGTCTGTTCAATGCGGTGTTTTTCAATAGGTATTGACCTTTAGCATTAGTGTCTTTTATTTTTAATTGAGACTCACCCATACCCGAGATGATCATTTGTTTTGCGTTTACGCCATTCTTCGTGAAAAAGTCGGAAACTGTTTTAGCTCTTCGTTTAGATAAAGCTTTGTTATACGAAGCAGCACCTTGAGAATCTGTATGCCCAGTAATCACGATTTTCTTACTAGGATCAGCATTTAAGATTTTAGCTACTTTTTCGATATAGTCTCTATCCTCATCTGATATATTTGATTTATCAAAGTCAAAATAGATTTCATGAACAAATTTACCATCCGCATTCTTAACCGGTGTAGGTAAGGTAGCCAATAACTCGTCTTTTTCCCATGGAGTAACTCTAGATTCTGGATCTGTATAAGCAGGACTGTCTGGTGTTAAAGCAGCAAGGAAAACAGCTCTGGAGTCATCGCTACGTGCGGCATCAATATCGTAAAACGCATTGGTAAGAACCGATTTCTGCTCAAATACGAAGCTATCCGCATCCATTTTCAACTCACAAGTAAGTGTTTGGAAGATGTCGTATTCGCTACATTGTTCTGGAATGGTGATGTTGTATGTGTGAATCGCTCTTCCTTTTACGTTAAGCGACAATATGTAAGATGTTTCTGTATTAACATTAAACGAGTAGTTTCCATCATTCGCTAGAGGATCCACCGTGGCCACTATAGAGGAGTCTATATTCATTAATACTAAATCAGCACTATCAATAAGGTGACCCGGTAATTCCATGAATTTCCCTGCTAATAATGTTGTTGGTACATCGTAACACGTCCATACCCTCCAAATATCGTAATCCCCTACGTTACCCATCCTGTCAGAGGCTAAATAACCAAATTCTTCACTTCCTCCAGTTAACCTGAAATGGATGTCATTGGCAGGTGAATTAACCGGTACCCCCATGTTTTGAACGTCACTCCATCCGCTATCCGTTTTAGTGGCTACGAAAATATCGAAATCACCTATGGAATTATACCCTTTTGATGCAAAATAAAGTTTGGTGCCGTCTTCACTTAAGAAGGGAGAACCTTCATCTAAGTCCGTATTGATGTCGCTTAAATTACTAAAGTTGGAAAATTCACCATTTTCTTTTCTATAAGCGTGATAAATATCTGTTCCACCTTTACCGCCTGCTTTATCACTGGTAATAAACACGTCATTCAGTTTACGACTAATGGCCACAGAAACAATTTGATTATCGGTAAATTGAACTTGTTCTGTTTTGATTTCAACGGGATCACCAAGATTTTTTGACATGAATAACTTCCCTCTACGGTAAAAATAAAATTCAGTCAAATCCTCATTAAAAGTAATGGAGGATTCATTTTCTTTGGTGTCAATGGATTTGTTTAATACAACCCCATCAGACTTTGATCTTGGCATCCATTTTTTGTATACTGGATCGTAGTTAGTATAGAAGATCTCTTCCTGCCCTTCGGCCTGGAAAGTCATGTATTTGATGTTGAATAAATTGGCGTTTGCAGAAGTGAAAACCAAAGTTTTTAAATCTTCATATACTACTGGTGCGTAATCCAAGAACATCGTGTTTACGTCTGGTCCCAAGTTTTCAACAAACATTCCTGCAGTTGGTGATGCTGTTAACCTTGCCCCAGTAGCACATTGCTCTTTTCTAAGATTCATGAGTTTTTCCAAACCTTTTTGAATCTTAACCCCGTCTGTACTTTTGTATTTTTCGTAGTAAAATGATGCGGAATCAAATTGGCCCATGTAATGAAACGACTCCCCTTTAAGAAGGATTACCCCGGGTATTTTAGATTCATCCACCTTATTAAAGTGATCCATGGATTTATCGGCATCAATGCGACTATTAAGGTAGGCGACACCACAATAAAGATTCAGGTTTTGATCGTCTGGTGTATCCTTTAATAGCTCCAAATAGATTTGTTTGGCTTTCTCCCAGTTACCATCCTCCAAATAGAACATCGCCTTTTTTGGAGTGATTTTTTCGGCCGTTTGTGCGGATAAAGAGAACGTACTCAATATCAGTAATGCCAGTATAGTAGTCGTACAAGTAATTTTACGCATGCGTTTTTAACTTTGGGGTTTGTTATGCATCAAAAATAAATCTAGTCGGTGGGTTTGTGGAAAAATAACCTCTGTTTTATTCACACTAGGTTTTTAATAACCTTTGGGAACAAAACAGAGGTAAATGATTGATTTATAATTCTCTGTTTACATCGAAAGACTCTAGGTAATCCGCCACTCTACGGACAAACATGCCTCCTAAAGCGCCATCTACCACACGGTGGTCATATGCATGTGATAAGAACATTTTTTGGCGAATTCCAATGAAATCACCTTCTGCAGTTTCGATTACCGAGGCCATTTTTCGTATAGCTCCGACCGCTAAGATAGCAACTTGTGGTTGATTAATTACTGGAGTTCCCATAACATTTCCAAAAGTACCCACGTTTGTCATGGTATATGTACCCCCTGAAATGTCATCTGGTGTTAGTTTATTGTTTCGTGCTTTATCTGCTAATTTATTCACTTGCTTAGCTAAACCTGTTAGGTTATAATTATCCGCATTATGAATAACCGGTACAATAAGGTTTCCAGAGGGTAGGGCAGTAGCCATACCTAGGTTGATGTCGTTTTTCTTAATGATGTAGTCTCCTTGAACTTCTACGTTTACCATTGGGAAATCTTTAATAGCCTTAATGATCGCCTCCATGATAATGGGTGTGAAAGTTAATTTCTGCCCTTCTCGTTCTAGGAATTTGTTTTTCATTTTGTTTCTCCAATTCACAATGTTAGTTACATCTGCTTCCACAAAGGAAGTTACGTGAGGTGAAGTTTGTTTGGAAGAAACCATATGCTTAGAAATAAGCTTACGCATTCTGTCCATTTCTATGATCTCTACATTTCCGGAGAAATCGGATGCTTTTGGGGCATCTGCTGGAGTTTTCTTAGCCGGTTTTGCTTGGGATGGCGCTTTTTGTACTGCCACAGCAATCGGTGTGCCGGCATTCGGTTTTCCATTTGCAATGTAGCCTAAAATGTCATTTTTAGATACTCTGTTATTTGCACCTGTTCCAGTAATGGATTCCAGTTCTTGTAAGGTGATACCTTCTTCTTTGGCAATGTTTTTCACCAATGGAGAATAAAAACTATCAGAATTAGTAAAGTCTACTGGGGCGGCATTGTTTACCGTTGCCACCGGGGTGGCTGCAATTGGAGCTGTAGAGGCTCCTGTTACTGATGCCGTTGGAGCTGCAACAGGAACTGGAGCAGCGCCTTCACCTTCGGACGAAATTATTGCAATAACATCACCTACCTGCGGAACATCCCCTTCTTCAAAAAATAATTGGGTGATAACACCTTCAGCAGGAGAAGGAACTTCGGAGTCTACTTTATCGGTAGCAATTTCTACAATCGATTCTTCTGCTTCAACAGTATCACCAACTTGTTTTAACCATGTGGTAATTGTTGCTTCCGCAACACTTTCTCCCATTTTAGGAAGTTTTACTTCTACTTGTGCCATAGTTGCCAATATTTTTAGGTGTGCAAAAATACACTAAAAATCGTGTGTATTTTAGTGTTATTACCAAATAAAGAATCATATTTTCAGTATTTGATAAGGCTAATTATCTAAATGTTGTCTTTCTTGCCAAATTAATGCGATGTCTGTGGCGAAATCATATGCTTTGGCATAATTTATATTTAAGGACTCAAAGAATTCGGTGGGTTTATTTTGCTTTTTGTAAGGGTCTGATAAACGGATTATTGGTGTTTTTAAGGTGCGTGTTAAATCTAAATGGTTTTCAATAGGTGCAAAACCTATCCACGTTTTCTTTCCAATGAAAACGTGAAGCAAATTACCAAAGTATTTACCTGCGTTTTCTAATTGCCAAATTAGAATAGGTGTGAGTAATAGAATGATGGTTGCAGCGAATAAATCAAATAATCGTTTGGATGTTTTACTCTCTTCGTGGTTGAAGGTATTTATTGAATTAATGGATAATATTTCACCCGAAGTATTGATAGACTGACTTCCAATAATAAAACTACTTTCTGGGGGAGCGATTTTTAGTTCTATATCTGGGTTTTCTTGCAGTATCATTTCGTTAATTATGGAGCCGGAGTCCATGTCCTCGGCACAGTAAATGATCTGGTTTATTTTAAAAATATTACACGCATCTGGCAATTGACCTAAATTGGCAATGAAGTGATTGGAATCGTTTTGGAAATCGTAGCTTGGATAAACCTCTAAAATCACCTTAGGTATATTCGTGGTTTTTTCAAGTAATTTTTTGACTCTTTTTATTCCTCCAGATTTTCCAACAATGGCCATTCGGATATCTGGGATAGTTTTGAATAAGATAGCCGGAAATCCAAGGCTATTTAGTCCCCATCGGTATAAAACAATGTTAATGGCTGAGAATAATGCGCCCATTAGGATAATAAGTCTGGAAAATCGGTAATCGTCATCTAATAGGCCATATAATAACAAACCAATAAATCCTCCCCAGGATACTCCTTTGATGATCCTATTAATAAATGGAGAAGTGGAGTAACCTTGATTAAAATAGATGGAAACCAAGAAAACAAGTCCGTAAGAAGGAAATAACCATTGCAAAACTGCTGTTGGATAAATAACATCTGTGTAACTGGAATAAATGGTTGTAGTGGTTGTCAGTGTTAATAGAATAATAATAAAATCCATAAAGGGGAGAAAGGATTGTTCCATAAATCTACGGATTAGGGCAATTCCTGCTCTCAAGTAAATGGCACTTTGAATTAAGAATTCAAATACTTTGGCATTCTTTTTTGAGAAGTGCTTTTTTGCAAAAATGATCATGGCATTGTAAAATACCAAAACATAATTTACACTACTTTTCTTTGTGCTTTCTCCCTTGTAATGAATGATTCTGGTTTCCGGATAATAGTAATTATCATATCCTCCTAAACGAATTCTCCAGGATAAATCAATATCTTCTCCGTACATGAAAAAGTCTTCATCCAATAAGCCGACTTCATCCAATACGTTTTTACGCATCATCATATAAGCGCCTGATAGAATGTCTATTTTATGGGTTCCATCCATATCCAAATGCCCCATATGGTATTGCCCAAATGTTTTAGATTTTGGGAAAAGATTAGAGAAACCAAAAATTTTGTAAAAAGCGACCATTGGAGTAGGTACGCCACGTTTACTCTCTTTTAAAAACTGCCCCTTTCCATCAACCATCTTTACCCCTAATCCGCCAGAGTTTGGATGGGCATCCATAAATGCAATACACTTCTTGAAAGTGTCTTCCTCCACCAGTGTATCAGGGTTTAATAAAAGGACATAATCGGCTTCCGAAATTCGGATGGCTTGGTTGTTGGCCTTAGAAAAACCAAGATTGTTCTTGTTGTCGATTACTTTTACCTCTGGGAATAAACGTCTGGTCATTTCAACCGATCCATCCGATGAATTGTTGTCGACCATAATCGTTTCGATATCGGCAAATTGAGCCGCTTTTCGGACAGAGTACAGACACTGTGCGAGAAAATACTCCACATTGTAGTTGACAATAATGACGGATAATCGGGGAGAATTCATCTGTTTTTTATAGGGTGCCATCAAATGGTATTCTATGAAGTAATGATCTACCCAGAGTAATTTCATCGGCATACTCAAGTTCATCCCCAACAGGGATGCCTCTAGCTATGGAAGAAGTTTTAATGTCAAATGTCATTAATCTTCGGTAGATGTAAAAACTTGTGGTATCTCCTTCCATGGTGGAGTTTAAAGCAAAGATAACTTCTTCAATACTTTCGGCTTCTACTCGTTTCACTAAGGAATCAATATTTAAATCGGTTGGTCCTATTCCGTCAATGGGAGAAATATGCCCTCCCAAAACATGGTAATTACCAAAATATTGTTGCGTGTTTTCAATGGCCATAATATCACGCATATCCTCAACCACGCAAATGGTTTTGTTTTCTGAACGTTTTTTGTTGGTGCAAATTTGGCAAAGATCAGTTTCCGAAATGTTATGACATCTCTTACAAAATTGGGTGTCTGTACGCATTCGTTTTATGGATTCCGAAAAATGGTCTACTTCCCCCTTAGGCTGACGTAACATATGTAAGGCTAACCTTAATGCCGTTTTACGACCAATTCCTGGTAAAGATGCGAAAGCATCCACTCCCTGATCCAATAACTTTGAAGATGAAGTCATGCGCCAAAAATAACATTATTAGTAGTCTTATCGGATTCTTAGTTGGATTTTCAAAGGGCAAAATTGGAGGCACATTTGGTTGTGAATATCTAATGATAAATCAGGTTTGAAGTGAGTGTGATATACCATTCATTTGCGGGATGTCGCCATTATTGATTATTGTTACCATCGTATTGTATTTTGCTGTATTAATGACCATCGCTCATTTTACAAGCGAGGAGTCCAACTCCGGGTTTTTTATGGGGAATCGACAATCCCCATGGTATGTGGTGGCTTTTGGAATGATTGGTGCCTCGCTTTCAGGGGTGACTTTTATTTCTGTTCCAGGATGGGTCTCCAGTATTAACTTCACCTATATGCAAATGGTTTTAGGCTATTTGGTCGGGTATGCCGTCATTATTTTAGTATTACTTCCATTGTATTATAAGCTTAATCTGACTTCCATATATACCTATTTGAACGGACGTTTTGGACGGAACTCCTACAAAGCGGGGGCTTGGTTTTTTCTAATTTCACGGATTATTGGTGCCGCTTTCAGATTATACTTGGTAGCCAGGGTATTCGATTTAACGATTTTTCAAAAGTTGGATTGGAACGTACCCTTCTTTGTCATTGTACTGGTGACCATTGGGTTGATATGGTTATATACCTCTAAAGGGGGAATGAAAACTATTATTTGGACCGATACCTTACAAACGGCCTTTATGCTGTTGGCTGTAATTGTTACCCTTGTAGTCATCGGTAACCAAATGGATTTAAGTTTCTCTGGAATGGTTACAACTATTAAAGATAGTTCTTATTCGCAAATGTTTGAATTTTCCGATTGGCGTCATAAACACTTTTTCTTTAAGGATTTCCTTGCGGGTGCATTTATTGCCGTGGTGATGACCGGATTGGATCAGGACATGATGCAGAAAAATTTAACCTGTAAAACTTTAGGCGAATCTCAAAAAAATATGGCCTGGTTCAGTACGGTTTTAGTGGCCGTAAATCTACTTTTCTTAGCCTTAGGTGCTCTTTTATACATCTATGCTAATAATACGGGGATTTCAATCCCTGAAAAAGGAGATGACTTATTTGCAATCATCGCTTTGGATGGTTATTTGGGGCCTGTAGTTGCGGTTTTCTTTGTATTAGGTTTAATCGCAGCCGCTTATTCTAGTGCCGATTCGGCTTTGACCGCCTTAACAACCTCCTTTAGTATAGATATTCTAGAGGTGAATAAACGGGATGAAGAGGCGCAATTAAAAACTCGGAAAAGAGTTCATATTGGGATTTCCCTAGTGTTGGCTGTGGTGATAATTGTTTTTAATGAATTTAATGACGAAAGTGTCATTAATGAATTGTTTAAAGTAGCTGGTTTTACCTATGGTCCTATTTTAGGTTTGTTTGCCTTCGGCTTGATGTCCAAAAAGAAAATTTATGACCAATGGGTAGTGGCGGTAGTTATTGCTGCGCCCATACTTACCTATGTTCTGGATGTATACTCTGTAGAATTGTTTAATGGGTATCAAATGGGATTTGAAAGACTTCTTTTCAATGGCATATTAACCGTAGTTGGTTTGATGGTAATCACAAAAAGAGGAAAGAATTCTTAATTACTCGAATAGTGAAATGACATAAATGTTTTTCCACATCTTTCCGGTAATGTAAAACTGATTGGTTTCTGGGTTGTAAGCGATACCATTTGTCTCTAAGGCTTTTGAGCTTAGTTTGTCTTCTTCTAGTTTTAAATCCGTCACATCTAAACGACCTACAACCTTTCCGGTTTCTACGTCAATTTTCAAAATCCAATCGGTGGTGAATACATTGGCGTAAATAAACCCGTCTACATATTCTACTTCATTGAGGTAACGAACAGGACGTCCATTGTCAAAGACCTTAACAGTTCCTGTTTTCTCCAGCGTTATTGGATCCATAAAATGAAGGTTAGGTGTGCCATCGGTCATAATCAAGCTTTCGCCATCTGTAGTTAATCCCCAACCTTCCATAGTGGGTAATTGAAAAGAACGTATTTTCTCTTTGGATTCTAAATCATATACAAAACCTTTTCTGCTTTTATAAGTTAGTTGATATACCTGATTGTTTAAAATACACATACCTTCTCCAAAATATTTAGCTTCAAGTGTATTGTGTATGTCTATTTGGCCCGTTAAAGAATCCACCACTCCATATACAGATTGCGTGTTTGGCAAATCATCTGGTGATCCTGTACTTTCAAATAATTGTCCCTTGTGAAATAGTAATCCTTCGGTAAAGGAGTTGTTTGAATGTGGGAGCCTTTGGTCTACCGAAAATTTGTAATAAGCCGTTGGTTTGGCTTTGGGTAAATTTAGCTTTTTGCTTTTAGGAGTAGGTTCGTTGTTACACGAATAAACGCTAATAAATAGAACAGTAATGAATAGAAAGGAGGTAATTCTCATAATGTATTGTCAATGCTGCAAATAAATAATAAAAAACGCTCCCTAGGGGAGCGTTTTACAATAGTTTATAAGAGATGAAAAAGATTATTCGTTTTCATCCTTTAATTCGAAGTGTGAGGGTGTCTCTTTTGCATTGATATCATCAAACCCAATTTGTTCTATAATGATGTTTCTCGAAGAAGCATTCGTTTCAAAATCTTCAAAAATTTCCTTGACATCATGATGCATAAAATGTGTTTTGGTTCCATCTATTATGATATGAGTGTCATTCGGTAAATTAGCTAAAACATTCTGAATCGCAGCCTTGTTTAAGAAGGTTACATCTTCAGATAAAATCATCTTCAAATTGTGCCTATCTTTTAAGTTGCCCTTCATTATGGTAAATGGTACCCGCATATTGTTCTTCAGAATAATAAAAACGGCTACAAACATTCCAAGTCCAATACCTATTAGTAAATCGGATAATACCATGGCAATGATGGTTATTATAAAGGGGAGGAATTGTTCCATTCCTTGGGAGTATATTTTTTTAAATAAAGATGGCCTTGCCAATTTATAACCCACCAATAGTAAAACAGCTGCCAACGTGGCAAGTGGGATTTGGTTGAGTAGGTTTGGAATAAGGATGATGCTTAATAATAGCCAAACACCGTGCATTATAGTGGATAGTTTGGATTTACCTCCTGTTTGAATATTGGCAGAACTCCTAACAATGACTTGGGTCACAGGAATTCCTCCAATGAATCCAGCGACAATATTTCCTATTCCTTGGGCTTTCAATTCTCTGTTTGTGGGTGAAATCCGTTTCTTTGGATCAAGTTTATCCGCAGCTTCCAAGCTTAAAAGAGTTTCTAAACTAGCTACCATGGCAATAACTATGGCGGTGCCATAAACTTGGGTGATTCCTAAACCTGAAAAATCAGGAAATTTAAAGTTACTTAAAAAGTCATCCACAGAAGTAGGTACTGGAATGGAAACTAAATGCTCCGAAGAAATGACTAAAAATGGAATACTATGGAAGTACATGTTTAACATTATACCAGTAGCCACCACCACTAAAGGGCCTGGAATGATTTTGGTGAAACTCAATCCTTTCATGAATTTGGTGTCCCATATAATTAAAATGGCTAACGAAATGGCCGTAATAATAGCTGCGCCTGGAGTCACGTTTTCGAGCATGTAATACAATTCGGTAAAAGTATTATGTCCGTCAGTTTGAAAAAATTCAAGATCCCCTTCTAAATCCGAATCATACCCAAATGCATGCGGTAATTGTTTGAGAAATATGAGGATGCCAATTCCCGTCAGCATTCCGTGTATCACACTGGAAGGAAAGTAGTAGCCGATGATTCCTGCACGTATATACCCCATTATTAATTGAATTATTCCGGCAAGAATGACAGAAACTAAGAAGATTTCGTAACTGGGTAAATCGTTTATGGCCGAAAGTACAATGACCGCCAATCCAGCAGCAGGTCCACTAACTCCTAATGACGATCCACTTAAGGATCCCACAACGATACCTCCGATAATGCCTGAAATAATTCCGGCATATAAGGGCGCCCCTGATGCAAGTGCAATACCTAGACACAGAGGCATTGCAACCAAGAAAACAACAATACTGGCCGGTATGTCCGATTTTAGATTACTAAATAATCCGGGTTTACTAATGGTGCTCATATTTTATTTTGAAATGGAATTGAATACTAATTGTTCGTAAAACTGGGTGATGTAGTTAGGGTCCTTGTTGATATCTGTAAGAGATGGAATGTTTTCGGCAAAAAAACGTTGCTGATGTGCCCCTTCTATTAGTGTGGACACTAACATATGTGAGTATTGATATTTTGAATTGATATCCAGTACCATTTGACTCACTCGCTCTACTACCCGTTGATATACCGAAAAGTGTGTTTGCTCTGTTTTTAAATCTATTCTTTTGGTGAAGTAGGCCTTAACGGCTTCCGACATAATAATTCGATCCAGTAAAATCTCGTTGATATGCGAAAATGTACTGTCTTCTTTTACGGATTCGGTAAGGAGGACAATAGCTGATTTTAATTTATCCTCCGCAGAAGGTAAATTGTGCGTTTTAAAAACCAAACGATATTCAATCCAACTCCAATACCAATAGATGAGATAAAATAAAATCATATGCTTACTTTCAAAATAGCGGTAAATAGTACTTTCTGGTGAGCCTATTTGTGTGCTTAATTTTTTGATAGTAAAGCATTCAAATCCTAGTTCATGAATAAGGGAAATACTATTGGATACTATTTTCTTTCCCAATTCAGAATTGTCTGGGTTCTTTATAAAAAGCTCCGGACTAACGTCTATATGAATGTGTAATTTGTCCATAATCGAATATTACGTGCGAAAATAATAGTAATACTATTACAGAGGGGTTTTTATCTATTAATTTTACGTGTATTAACATTAAATTACCTTTTAGTTAAAAGGAATGAATCCGTGTTTATCATATTGTCGGAAGATTCTAATTGGATTAATTTTTGGAACCTAATTCAACTTGGATCTAAATCTCCAATATTACGGGATATACAGTTTTAGGAATGTTTTTGGGGCTAAATTGCGGATCCATGACAAGGGGTGGCCTGGGGATTAAATGATGGATAGGCTGGAAGTTGTTTTTTGTAGTAAACTACTGGTGATTATCTGTCATCCTTGAAGGGTAAATTGCTAAAGGCACAATCTGAAAGTGTTTTGAATAATACTAGGATTAAAGTACCTATAATTATTTCTGTTTCATTGTAGACCAAAGAGAAAAGTTGGATGAATGCAACATGAGTTTTGTATATGGACCAAAGAATTCTCTTAAATAAAAAAAAAACACTTCTTTTGGAGCACTTTACAAACGTATTCGAATTCAGAATTAATTAACAAGTCCTCTTATTTGATCTAACTCAGCTGAGATTTCAATAGAAAGTCATACCCTTCTCCTTGAAAGGTTGCTTTGTCCATGAGGAGGCCTAAACGCATTTTAACGGTATTTCTACTTTGTATGAAGAGTACCCGGAATTGATTATCCAAAGTAGGGGTGGGCCTTCAAAATATAGAAGATTCTTTGCATATTACCAATTTATTATTCGTTAGCTATGGAGGATATTGCTGTTAGTTCTAGTCCAGATGAATTGGAGTATAATGGGGGGGGGCATTACCAACGCATTCCAACGTTGATACCTAATCTAAATGTGGTCATTCCAATTTTCTCATCAAATGTGACGCTCTTTGTTGGAGACTCGTAGGTGAAAGGGCCAAGCTGGATTTTTGGGTTTAAGTTAGCATCAGCAGTTATGGAGGTAAACCACCTTTTTCTATTTATTATTCGTAGCGAGTATCCCGTATGAAATCCCAATTTATATTGAGTTTTTGAGTAGTCGTTATAATTGTTGAATACTTTTTGTTTATTAAAAGTGGGGCCTGCGGATAGTTGATGACGGTTATTTGTGGTGCGTATGCTGTAATCTAAATTCATGGTGATGGTTTTAAAAGTCACAATAAAGGTCTCTTCGGAAGAATAGCTAGGATTTGATTCAGGTGCGCCATGGATCGAAAATTGGTTAGATACTCCTATGGAGAATATAAATCCCATTAAATTATGCAACTGATATTGTGCTCCAAAATGGAATGCGGGTACATTGCTAATGTATGGATATTCAGGGCTACCTGGGAATCCCCAGTAACCACTTTCGTATTCCGCATGAAAATCGGGCTGAAATATTTCCATCAATTTATCTTCTCCAGTGGTAGATTTGTTAATACTAAAGCCTCCAAAAATCTTAAATTCTTTTTCTTGAATAAATGTAGGTCTTGTTTTCTGGGTCTTTTGATTTTTTAGGAAAGGTTTATTTTGTGGCCGATGTTCGTGCTGTGTAAATCCGGTGTTAAGGATGAGTAATAGCATTGGAGTAAAAACGAATTTTAAGTGTAAGTTCATTATTCAAATGTATACCTACCAGATATAAATGAAAATGAACTAAGGTTAACAAAAAAAACCGCTCCTTTCGGAACGGCTTTTCATTCGTATGCTAATTTAAAATTATTTTATGTCATCAGAAATACCTCTCATTTGGTCTAACTCTGCAGAAATTTCAATGGAAACTTCATCCCCTAAAATACCGACCATAAAACCCATTCCGTAATCGGAACGTAAAATTACGAGTTCACCGGTTAAGGAAGTAAGAAATAAACCGGGTTTAAATGGAGATTCTTGATTGCCTAAATATTTAAAAGGTAATACCACATCTTTAGTAATTCCATGCATGGTCAATTTTCCATTTGCTTCATATGAATCACCAACCTTAGTAATAGAATTAGATGTAAAAGTGATCGTGGTGAACTTTTCTGCATCAAAGAAGTCAGATCCTAATACATGTTCATCTCTTTCTTTATCTGATGTGTTTAAGGAATTAACCTCAATATCTATTTGGATGTTTGCCGTGGTATAATCTGTACCAAAATCAATAGAACCTGAAATATTATTCATGTTACCTTTTGAAGTCGCTAACATATGTCGGATAGAAAAATCGACATATGTATGAGATTTGTCTAGGGTCCATATACCAGTTAACTCTGCCAAATCTTTAACAGGAGTTTCTGTGATTTTCTTGTCTTCCGCAACCATAATTGCAGCTTCGGTGGCAGTTATACCATCTCCGTGAGGGGATACAGCGTGTTCGCCATCATTTAACATTGGAGCGATAACCAATCCAATTAAACAGGTTAATTTAATTAAAATGTTCATGGAAGGACCAGAGGTATCTTTAAATGGATCACCAACTGTATCGCCCGTTACTGCCGCTTTATGTGCTTCAGAACCTTTGTAGGTCATTTCACCGTTTATCATGACACCCGCTTCGAAAGATTTTTTAGCGTTGTCCCATGCACCACCTGCGTTATTTTGAAAGATTGCCCAAAGAACTCCACTGACGGTAACACCAGCCATATATCCACCAAGCATCTCCGCAACTATGGCGGTTTCCATACCTAACATTAAGGGAACAAATGCAATTACTAATGGGAACCCAATTGTTAACACACCGGGAAGTACCATCTCTCTCAAAGAAGCTTCGGTAGAAATTGCGACACATTTATCATATTCTGGCCGGCCAGTTCCTTCCATAATTCCAGGAATTTCTTTGAACTGACGTCTTACCTCATACACCATTTCCATGGCTGCTTTACCTACCGCTTTCATGGCTAAAGCAGAGAAAACTACAGGAACCATTCCTCCAATAAATAACATGGCCAATACCGGTGCTTTAAATATGTTTATTCCATCAATGCCCGTAAAAGTGACATAAGCAGCAAATAATGCCAATGATGTTAATGCTGCAGAAGCAATAGCAAATCCTTTACCCGTTGCGGCAGTGGTGTTTCCAACAGCATCTAATATATCGGTACGCTCACGAACAATTTTGTCCTGCTTACTCATCTCCGCAATTCCTCCTGCGTTATCCGCAATTGGCCCGAAAGCATCAATCGCTAATTGCATGGCGGTTGTTGCCATCATAGCCGAAGCAGCCAAAGCCACACCGTAAAATCCAGCTAATGCATAGGTAGACCAAATTGCAGCAGCAAATAGGATGACCGAGGGGAAGGTAGAAATCATACCTGTAGCTAATCCAGCAATAATGTTTGTTCCTGCTCCAGTACTTGATTTTTCAACTATCTCTAAAATTGGTTTCTTACCTAATCCAGTATAATATTCAGTTACGGATGAAATAGCTCCACCAACTACTAATCCAATTAAAGTGGCGTAAAAAACGTTCATGGAGGATATTTCAAGGATACCTTCTCCAAAGAAATGCATTAACATAGTTTCGGGTAACATCCACGTAACTAAGAAATAACAGGTAACGGCTACTAATGCAATAGAAAGCCAGTTTCCTTTATTTAATGCAGCCATCACTTCGCCTTCTTTCGCTTCATTGGTATTTATCCCAACCAACATAGTTCCAATCAATGAAATGATTACTCCGAAACCCGCAATTGCCATAGGTAATAAAATGGGGCCAATTCCACCAAAGGCATCCGAAATACTTCCACCCATATCTCGTATGATATAATTACCCAATACCATAGCAGCCAAAACAGTGGCCACATACGAACCAAATAAATCAGCTCCCATACCGGCAACGTCACCCACATTATCACCAACGTTATCTGCAATAGTTGCCGGGTTACGTGGGTCATCTTCAGGAATGCCAGCTTCAATTTTACCTACTAAGTCAGCGCCAACATCAGCAGCTTTGGTATAAATACCTCCACCCACACGGGCAAACAATGCAATGGATTCAGCTCCTAAGGAGAAACCAGCTAGTGTTTCTAAAACGATTGTCATATCATTTACCGATGTCCACTCTCCTCCCATGAAATAGTTAAAGAATAGAATAAAGAAGGATGTTAATCCTAATACCGCTAAACCAGCAACTCCCAGTCCCATGACGGTACCACCACCAAACGAAACTTTCAATGCATCGGGTAAAGATGTTCGTGCAGCTTGGGTTGTTCTAACATTTGTTTTGGTAGCGATTTTCATTCCCATGTTTCCTGCTAATGCAGAAAAACCAGCTCCAAAAATAAATGCAATCACAATTAAAATATGTGTAGTGGGTACTAGGAAGGATACTCCTGCAAGTGCAATACTTACGATGACCACAAAAAGGGCTAATAATTTATATTCAGCATTTAGAAAAGCCAAAGCTCCTTCGTAGATGTGATCCGAGATTTCTTTCATTTTACCATCGCCAGCATCTTGTTTCAATACCCAGCTTCTTTTAATCATCATATAGGCTAATCCTACGAGTGCCAGTAGAATTGGCACGTATATCATTATTGACTCCATTAATTACGTTTTAGATTAATTATTTCAAAAAAAAGGCCCCTCTAAATGAAATTTAGAGGGGCGCAAATATATTATTTTATCGACAGGAGTAAAAATGGCCCCCTAAGGACCAGTTTATTACAATTTATACATGGATGCTTTTACCGCCTTTACTACGTCTTCAACACCTGGAAGTGCTTCTGCGATTAATGACTTTGAGAATGCAAATGAAGTATCAGATTGTGTTAATCTTCGGACTGGAGCATCTAAAAAATCAAATGCTTTACTTTGAATTTGATAGGTAATTTCTGAAGAAACAGATGCATAAGGCCAAGATTCTTCTAATACTACAACTCTATTGGTTTTCTTAACCGATTCAATAATGGTATCGATGTCCAACGGACGGATAGTACGGATATCAATGACTTCAACATTGATTCCTTCTTTCGCTAATTCATCAGCTGCAGCAAAAGCTACTTTCATGATTTTGCCAAAAGAAATAAGAGTACAATCGGTACCCACTCGTTTTACATCCGCTTTGCCAATAGGAAGAACATATTCTCCTTCTGGAACTTCTCCTTTGTCACCGTACATTGATTCACTTTCCATGAACACAACTGGATTTTCATCACGTATAGCCGCTTTTAAAAGTCCTTTAGCATCGTAAGGGTTGGATGGCGTAATTACTTTAAGACCTGGAACCATTGCATACAAAGCTTCAAAACTTTGTGAGTGTGTAGCTCCTAATTGTCCTGCTGTACCATTTGGACCTCTAAAAACAATAGGGTTTCCAAATTGTCCACCCGACATTTGTAACATTTTTGCCGCGCTATTAATAATTTGATCTGCGGCTAAAATCGCAAAATTCCAAGTCATGAACTCTACAATTGGTCGTAAACCATTCATAGCGGCACCCACGGCAATTCCTGCAAAACCTAACTCAGCAATAGGGGTGTCAATCACCCGTTTTTCGCCAAACTCGTCTAACATTCCTTTACTCGCTTTGTACGCACCATTGTATTGAGCAACTTCTTCACCAAGAAGAAAAACGTTTTCGTCTCTCCTCATCTCTTCGGTCATTGCCTCTTGAATCGCTTCTCTAAATTGTATAATTCGCATATTCTGGTTTTTATTCTGGCCGGCAAAAATACATTGTTTGATTACAATTTTCATTTCCTTTGCACTAGATTTTTAATAATTTCGATTTATAAACCTAATTATTTTTTGAATATCCAAAAATTCCAAATCCTCCTAAGGATCAATTTTTTAGATTAAGCCTTGTTTTTAGTCATTTTAACCCACTTTTCATGCGACTAAAACCGTTCTGATTCGTAACTTCGCCTGCCGAAATAAACAGATAGAAATTAGTATGCAAGCATACTTCTTTTAGCATTTATCATTAAGTTTGTCTTTCGATAAAAAAAATATAAAATGAAAATATTAGTTGCAATAAGTAAAGCACCTGATACTACTTCTAAAATTAGCTTCACGGACGGTGATACTAAATTTAACGAAGCAGGGGTGCAATTCATTGTAAATCCTTACGATGAGTGGTATGCTTTAGTAAGAGCATTAGAATTAAAAGAAGCAAACGGAGGTAGCGTAACTACAATCACTGTGGGGGGTGCAGATGCAGATCCCATTATTCGTAAGGCATTAGCTATTGGTGCCGATAATGCGGTACGTGTGGATGCAACTCCATCCGATGCTTATTTTGTAGCGAGTCAAATCTCTGAATATGCAAAAGATAAAGAGTACGATTTAGTAATGACCGGTAAAGAAACCATCGATTATAACGGTTCTCAAGTAGGTGGACTGGTTGCTGGAATGTTAGATTTACCTTATTTACCTAATATTTCAAAATTAGATGTGGCGGGTACTACCGCTACTGCTGAACGTGAAATTCAAGGTGGAGAAGAGGTGTTAGAGACGCAATTGCCTTTAGTGTTAAGTGCCTCTAAAGGAATGGCTGAACAAAGAATTCCTAATATGCGTGGAATTATGGCCGCAAGAGCAAAAAAATTAGAGGTGATACCAGCAGCATCTGGAGAGGCTTTAACGGAGATTATTGATTATTCATTACCTCCTGCAAAATCTGCCGTTAAACTAATCGATCCAGAAAATGCAGCAGATCTAATCGAATTGTTACACTCAGAAGCTAAAGTTATATAATTATGTCAGTTTTAGTATTAGCCGGTACAGCCGAGAATAAAGTATTGAAATCTGCTTTTGAAGCAGTTTCTTATGGGGCGAAAATTGCATCAGATGCAGGTACCGATTTACATGTAATCGCTTTTGGAGGCGCTTCTTCTGAAGATTTAATGGGTCTAGGTACCTATGGTGCCAACGCTATTTTTGTGGAGAAGAGTATTAACAATACACAACCTTTCCAAATGGCAAATGCGATGACCGAAATAGCGGGCAAAGTTGGAGCAACCATCATTGTGGTTTCTTACGATGAAACTGGTAAAGCGGTAGCTCCAATTGTTTCTGCTAAAATGAAAGCCGGTTTAGTAGCTGGGGTTGTTGATTTTGCAGATGTGAGTAACGGGGTTATTGTGAAAAAATCTGTTTTTTCTGGGAAAGCTTTCGCTCGTGTAAAGTTTAATAGTGAAGTCGCTATTATTGGTCTAACTCCTAACTCTGTTGGAGCTAAAGAAATGGCGGGTTCTCCTGAAGTAAAAGACGCAAACACCACTATGGGTGATGCTCGTATTACTTTAAAAGAAACTAAAAAAGAAGATTTAGGGGGGCAAGTTCCTCTTCCCGAAGCGGAATTAGTGGTTTCCGCAGGTCGTGGATTGAAAGGCCCTGAAAACTGGGGTATGATTGAAGAATTAGCATCTATTCTAGGGGCAACAACAGCTTGTTCTCGTCCAGTATCTGATTTAGATTGGAGACCTCACCATGAACATGTGGGACAAACAGGTTTGGCTATTCGTCCAAATTTGTATATTGCAATTGGTATTTCAGGAGCAATTCAACATCTTGCAGGTGTAAATGCCTCTAAAGTAATTGTAGTGATCAATACAGATCCAGAAGCTCCTTTCTTTAAAGCAGCGGATTACGGAATTGTAGGAGATGCTTTTGAAGTAGTTCCTAAATTGATTGAAGCAGCAAAAGCTTTTAAAGCAAATAACTAAAAACTATTAATACCTAGGTTGTGGCAATAAAAATTGAGCTTATTCTTCATGGTTTGGAGTACGGAAAGACTTCTGCCGGTGCGTATCTTTTGCTTCTAAAAGAAAAAGAGGGTAGACGTAGGATGCCTATTGTTATTGGTGGTCCGGAGGCACAAGCCATTGCGGTCGTATTAGAAAATATGAAGCCACAAAGACCCTTTACACATGATACTTTTAAAAATGTAATGGATGCGTTCCATTTACGGTTAAAGGAAGTGCTAGTTTACAACCTAGTGGACGGTATATTTTATGCCAAAATAATTGTCACAGATGGAATAACGGAGCACGAGATTGATTCTCGTAGCTCCGATGCCATCGCTATGGCAGTTCGATATGATGCTCCCATATTTGTCTATAATTTTATTCTAGATAAAGCAAGTATGCCTATCGAGCCAATTGATGATGAGTTTATTGAAGAAGAGGAAGTAGAGGTAAGTACTGAAAATGACTTGTCAAAAATGTCTATGGATGACTTAACGGAAAAACTAAATGCAGCCCTCGAAACCGAGGATTATGAAGCTGCATCCAAATATAGAGATGAAATAAATAAAAGAGGCTAGTGCGCTGGTTCTTTTGATGCTACTTTTTCATTTCGTATTCTATTCCAAAATTATTTTACCTTGCCCGTTCTAAAGTTTCCTTTTATGAAAACCATAATTTCTGCTATTTTATTTTTTGGTATTAGTTTATCTGTATCTTCTCAAACGGATACCTTATCATCCGATACCGCTGGGATTCAACGTAACGATACCCTGGTTTTGAAGCAAATTTTTAATACGGCTTTAACCAGCGGAAAAAGCTATGCCGTATTAGATCATTTGTGCAATAAAATTGGAGGAAGATTAAGTGGTTCCGCAGAAGCAGCCAGAGCGGTTGTTTACATGAAGGGAATTATGGAATCGTACCATTTTGATACCGTATACCTGCAAGAAGTAATGGTTCCTCATTGGGTTCGTGGTGCAAAGGAAAAGGCATTCTTTAAAAGTGGTACGGATCAAATACCTGTGGCAATTTGTGCCTTAGGTGGTTCTATCGGTACTAAGGGAAAACCTTTAGCCGCCAATATTGTGGAAGTAAACTCTGTGGCCCAACTAAAAGCACTTGCAAATTCGGAGGTGAAGGGAAAGATTGTTTTTTTTAACGGGGCCATGAACCCTAAACATATTAGAACCTTTACGGCTTATAGTGAATCTGGAGAACAACGTTGGACTGGCCCTTGGGTGGCTCAAGAAAAAGGGGCTGTGGGTGTCATTGTTCGTTCATTGACAACCATTGTAGATAAATTTCCCCATACGGGTAGTATGGGTTCCAGGCCCAATACTAAAGGTATTCCATCTGCCGCAATAAGTACATTTCATGCCAACCAATTATCAAAAACATTGGTAGTCAATCCCAAAACGGAATTTTCATTTACCATGAATTGCGAAACCCTGGCAGATACACTTTCTTACAATGTTATAGGGGAGATTTGGGGAAGTGAGAAACCAGAAGAGATTGTGGTGGTTGGTGGACATTTGGACGCTTGGGATAATGGAGATGGGGCCCACGATGATGGAGCCGGTTGTGTGCAGTCTATAGAGGCCTTACGATTATTCAAAGTATTAAATATTATTCCCAAAAGAACCATTCGTGCCGTGCTGTTTATGAATGAAGAAAATGGATTGAAAGGTGGAAAAGCGTTCGCAGATTCTGTGAAAAGTCAAAATCAAAATGTTATAGCAGCTATTGAAAGTGATGCGGGAGGGTTTACACCCCGTTATTTTGTATGTCAAACGCATGATGAGCGATTAACCAAAGCGTCCGCTTGGTTACCGTTATTCAAACCGTACAGTATTTATGCATTCGAATATGGACATGGTGGTGCAGATATAAGTCCATTAAATGCGAAACAGACCTTATTAATAGGGTATCGTCCAGATTCGCAACGGTATTTCGATTACCATCATGCAGGTTCGGATACGTTTGATAAAATTAACCAAAGAGAACTAGAGCTAGGAGGGGCTAATATGGCTGCCTTGGTTTATTTGTTAAGTGAGCATGGACTTTAGGATTTTGGATGATTATAAAATATTTATTCTAATTTCTTTAGCCACTGTAATTGGAGGTTGTGGTTGCCAACCTCCCGTTGAGGAAAGTATTATAGGGAAGAGTTTTTAGACTAAAAAGTATAATACTATTCAAATGGGATGGTATCGTGTAATTAATAAGGAGGTTTGTGAAGTTGGAGTAAAATTAGAGCTGAATGGTGACTTTACTTATCAAAGAAAAAATTGTGGAGGGGTATCCAAAGGTGAGTACGTTTTACACGAAGACTCTATTTTATTAATGGAGCGGGAATTTCTGAAAATTGATTCATCCAAATATTTTTCTACTGATTCTATTGCAGATTATAGGTATAGAGTTTTAGAAAATGGCTATTTATTATCTCAATCAGAATTGAAATCCAATGGGCGAATTATTAAAACAAGAAACCGATTAGAATCCGCCAGTAAGTAATAATACTTATTGCTGGAGCGTATAATTAATTGGAAATAAGTCGTTTTAGTTGTATTTTCGGTGTGTTTAATTCTGATATTAGACATATGAGAACCTAATTATCCTAATATCTTCTTTTATTATTGTTTCTTGTCAAAAGGAAGAAATTAAGGAGTCCAAAGAGCCGTTTCAAATTGAATCTAATGAACAGGATAAAGCAAAGGATTTCTTTTATAGTGATATTTCTACGGAGCCTGACAATCCAGAGAATGTTGTTTTATGTTGTACTTCTGGGGGTAACGAATTATGTCGTTCTGACCTAAGTCTCGCAGAAGCTTGTCAGTGGATGCAGGTCTGTAATTCAACTTATCCTGGAGCTTATACTAATTGGACAATAGATGGAGGAAGTACTGCTCCTTGTGTTACCTAAAATGGTTGTTATGAAATTTATTTTAATTTTTATTTCTGCTGTAATAATAGGTGTTGGGGCTAGTGCCCAAGAGATTCCATCAAAAAAAAGGTTGCAAAAAGCAGAGCGATGTTTTAAGGAGAAGAAATATAAAGTAGCAAAGGTTATTTTTGAAAAGGAGGCTTTAAAACAAAAGTCACCTTCTTTATTGCATCGAGCGGCCTTGTGTTACCAGGAGTTATCAGGAAGGGATTATTGTGAATACTTTAAGTTAATGGTACAAAAAGGAATGGTATTATCTCCGGAGGAATTGTTTTTCTATTCATTTGATGCCACCACATATAAAAAGATTCCAATCCACTAAAAGCGTTGGGTTTACTAGTAATTCAATTTAACCCAAATTGTTGTTTTTATTCCGAAATAAAATAACTACTTTTGCCGACCCCAATTTTGGGGAATAATAAAAAACAACAACGATGCAAACAAGGTATGAAACTGTTTTCATTTTGACTCCCGTTTTATCTGAAGATCAGGTAAAGGAAGCAGTAAGCAAGTTTGAGGGTTTCTTGAAAACTAATGGTGCAACCATGGTACACCAAGAAAACTGGGGTTTACGTAAATTAGCGTACCCAATTCAAAAAAAATCAACTGGTTTTTATCACTTATTCGAGTTCGAAGGGCCTAATGATATTGTAAGTAAATTTGAGGTAGAGTTCAAGCGTGACGAACGTGTTTTGAGATTTTTGACCGTGAAAATGGAAAAACATCACATTACATTCGCAGAAAGTCGTAGAAACCTTAAGAAAGAAGCGAAAGCTTAATTCATTAATTTTTAAAGACACTAAGAATGGCTTCAAATTCATCAGAAATTAGATATCTATCTCCTATTGCTGTAGAGGTAAAGAAAGATAAATATTGTAGATTTAAGAAATCAGGAATTAAATATATCGACTATAAAGATTCTAAGTTCCTTTTAAAATTCGTTAACGAGCAAGGTAAATTGCTTCCGAGAAGAATTACTGGAACATCTGTAAAGTATCAAAGAAAAGTGGCTACTGCTGTGAAAAGAGCTCGTCACTTGGCTTTAATGCCTTACGTAGCTGATATGTTAAAATAATAAGACAGACAGAAATGGATATCATATTAAAAGAAAACATTGAAGGGTTAGGATATGCAAGTGACTTAGTTACTGTAAAAGCAGGTTTCGGAAGAAACTTCTTAATCCCTACTGGAAAAGCAATTTTAGCAACTGAATCTGCTAAAAAAGTAAGAGAAGAAAATTTACGTCAAAGAGCACATAAAGAGGCTAAGATTGTTGCAGAAGCTAAAGGTTTCGCAACTAAATTAGAAGCTATGGCTATCAAAATTGGCGCTAAAGTGGGTGAGAGTGGAAAGATTTTCGGATCTGTAAACACCATCCAATTAGCGGAAGCAATTAATACCCTAGGTGTTGCTGTGGATAGAAAAAATATCTCTATTATTAATGAGCCAATTAAAAATATTGGTTCTTATGAAGCTAAAATCAAATTTCATAAAGAAGTGGAATCTACCATATCTTTTGAAGTTATTGGCGAATAAGACAATTCATAATTATTTAAAAAAGCCGCTAGTCAATTTGACTAGCGGCTTTTTTGTGCTGGAATGTTTTTTATCTCTTTCCTCATGCATTCTTTAGTACAATCTATTGGCTGGAATATTTATTTATATAAGTATGAATTATCATCCTTAATGGTTTTGGGTATCTCAGTTGCAAAACGGATGATAAAGATGATTTTCTAAATGCTATCCAATTTGACAATGTTAATGGAATAACTTTTCCTTTTGTCCCACATCCCACATCCCACATCCATTGTCTTTTGGCCTTTATCCTTTGTCCATCATGCAATATCCATATCCAATATTACCCAGTTTGCAATCTTCATTTCCATTTCATTAAAATGAATTTCTGTTTTCTTATTTAAGTTAACCTGCTTTCTAGTTCAATAGGTATGGAACACATTCTTCTATTTTTTTTTATCATTTGGCATAATATC
>CAJXZP010000021.1 GCA_913062955.1 uncultured Flavobacteriales bacterium
TGCTACGTTATTTAGGATGCTTTGAAAAAGTCCTGTTTTCTTTTTACAAATTCTCCTTTGTAAAAAAAGAGAAAGCGACCCATTTCTTTTTTCTGATCCCCAAAATCAGGACCTAGTAATTCTTTTAAAAACAGCTTGGTTAATTTTGGACAATATCGCTTGTTGTAATACTGATGGTTCGCAATGAAAATAGGGGATTTGGAATGATTTTGTAATTCCATCATTTCCATATCGTAATATTCAGCTACCACAACCAGGTCATAGTTATTATCCGAACAGTACTTTTGGCAAGATAATAAGGAAATACATACACTGCTATGACACTTGGGTGCCCAGATGTAGACCACAGAGGTATCTGATTTTGAAATAAATTCCCTTAACTGTTTCCCATTAATGGCGTATATTTTCTGATCATTTTCACGGTCAGTGATTGTTTCTTGTGGGTTTACAAAAACCACCTGTTCTATTTCTTTTTCCGATAGTCTTTCATACCCCACATAAAACCCAGGAGTTTCTGTAATTACTTTGCAGCTTGCTGCAAATAAAGAGATCAATAGTCCCAGTATTAGCTTATTCATAGGTGCTCGTTTTAATTATTCTTTTAATGTTAAAATTCTAACATATAAGGGGTTTAATCCTCTATGTAGGCAAGTATATCACCAGGTTGGCAATTTAGAGCCTTGCAAATTTCATCCAGGGTTGAGAACCGTATTGCTCTGGCTTTTCCCGATTTAAGAATAGAGAGATTTGCAGTAGTTATCCCAATCAACTCGGCCAACTCCTTACTTTTCATTTTTCTTTTTGCTAGAACTACATCTAGATTTATTTCTATAGCCACTGTCTAAATTGTTAATTCATTATCTTCTTTAATCCCTTTAGCTTCCAAAATTATCTTGCTTTGAATGATAAAAAAAGCACCAATAATCATTAGAAAAAACGGTACCATCACTTCATAATCCAATTCAATTTTCAATTCATTCCTGAGCAAATGGCTCACCCACAAAAAGAAGGACAGGAATAAGCTTAATATACCTGTTAGGGTAAATAGCATTCCAGATCGGTATAAATTAGTGGCCATTGTTGACGTAAACTGATTATTATTCAATATGTTCCTTGCCACTTTTCTTAAATAGAATAAGCCAGTTATAAAAAGGAAGTAAATAAACACACTTACCACAACATCCATCCAAGATTCTGTATTCCAGCTAGCCATATTCATGCTTCCCGTTTTCGTAGTCATCCCGCCCATAGAAAGACTGAGTGCCATACCGATTACAACGAAAACATTGCAATAAAAAAGAATATCGATTAGCACTTTAAATGGTGTATTGTTTCTCATATGATCTTAATTTGATAAGGCAATTATAGTGTATTATTATTGTTTACCAATAATAAATTACCATAAAACAATGTTTTATTTCTTCTACCCACATTAATTGAGTTTAGAAAAACGGGTTAAACAAAGGATCCCCTTTAGATAAATAGTAATCACCTTTTAAACCACCATCACTTACAACGTATTTATAAAATTAACTCGAACCATATCCCCTTAAAAGCGAATAAAAAGATTCAAGCCATTCCTATTTCCGATGCTATTCCCTTTCGATTTAGAGGTAAAGAGGGAGGGATAGGGTAAAATATCGGCACAAGTTTTGGAACTATCGCATACTATTTTCCGTTATTTAGAGTTACAATAAAACATTACTTATGAAATTACACGCACTCATAATCATACTGATCGCCAGTTTTTTAGAACTAGCGTTTACTGCCAATCCCACAGGTAATGAATATACAACCCTTAAAATTGCAGATTACTCGGCCTTTTCAAAAGGTGAGAAATTGGAATATTTAGCCCATTATGGTTTTATTCATGCAGGTAGAGCAACCGTTGAAGTTACCCGAGGAGCTCATTACATAAATGGGAATATGTGTACCAAAGTGGATGGCCGAGGGTTCAGTACAGGAACTTTCGATTTCTTTTATAAAGTGCGTGATTCTTATGTTACTTATATGAATACCAAAACCCTACAGCCCTACCGTTTTGTACGGCATGTGGATGAAGGTGGGTTTGTTTTTGACCAAGAATATAATTTCGATCATGCCAACCGTACGGTAACCACCGAAAAGAAAGATACGGTTCAGGTACCGGTAGGAATACAAGATTTAGTGAGTGCCTATTATTATGCCCGAAGTATCGATTTAGATCATTACAAAATTGGGGACATCCTTACGTTTAAAGCCTTTGTGGATGGAATAGTTGAACCTATTCGAATCCGATACATTGGGAAAGAAACCATTAAAATAAAATCCGGTACTTACCGTTGTTTTAAGTTCCAACCGGTAGTTCAATCCGGTAGAGTATTTAAAGATGAAGACGATTTGATCGTTTATATTTCAGACGACAAAAACAAAATCCCGGTACTTATCGAGGCAAAAATTATTGTAGGCTCCGTTAAACTAGAGCTCATAAGCTATTCAGGTTTGAGCCATCCACTAGCCAAGAATTAACGGAGTCTATCCAAACAAGTTTTGAAAAACATCATCTACTTTCTTAACTAATACCACTTTAATGGAATACTCCTTTATATCTATCAGTTTATTAAATGTAGAAACAAATATTCGATCAAAACCTAGTTTCTCTGCTTCTTGAATTCGTTGTTCAATCCTAGATACCGGTCTAATTTCACCCGATAATCCCACTTCACCCGCAAAACAAACTTTTCCCGAAATAGACATGTTTTCGCTCGATGAAAGTATGGCACAAACAACGGCCAGATCAATAGATGGATCATCTACTTTTATTCCTCCAGCCATATTCAAAAACACATCTTGGGTACCCAATCGGAAACCACACCGTTTTTCTAATACGGCCAACAACATATTTAATCTTCGTAAATCAAAACCGGTAGCCGACCTTTGAGGGGTGCCATAAACAGCCGTACTTACCAACGCTTGGGCTTCAATCAACATAGGCCTCAAGCCTTCCGTTATAGCCCCAATGGCAATTCCACTTAAATGTTGATCATGGGTAGAAATCAAAATCTCTGAAGGGTTGGACACTTGTCGTAAACCATTTCCTTGCATTTCATAAATACCCAATTCATTGGTGGAGCCAAACCTATTTTTAATACATCGAACCAAACGAAATAAATGATTACGATCCCCTTCAAATTGGAGTACGGTATCTACCATATGTTCCAAAACCTTCGGTCCTGCAATATTACCGTCTTTGGTAATATGTCCAATAATAAAAATCGGTACGCCTGTTTCTTTCGCGTATTTTATTAATTGACTCGTACATTCTCGAATCTGACTCACACTACCAGCCGAAGCCTCGATCAATGGAGAGCTTAAAGTTTGAATGGAATCAATGACCACCATTTCTGGGGCTAACTCCTTAAAATGATTAAATAATATATCCAATGTATTATCGTTTACTACATAACATTGTTCATTTGTAATTCCAGTTCTATCGGCACGCATCTTAATTTGGGACGCACTTTCCTCGCCCGAAACATACAAGACTTTTATTTTTAGGGAAAGGGCCAATTGCAACATTAAGGTGGATTTTCCAATACCTGGTTCACCGCCAATTAAAATTACGGATCCTCGAACAACACCGCCACCTAAAACGCGATCCAATTCCTGGTCCACCAACTGAATCCGTGGCAAGTCCTCAAACTTCACATGTTGAATTGCAATGGGTTTAGTCGTCTTCTTATCCGATAATTTCTCAGCAAAGCTTTTGGGTTCCGGTTTCGAAATTATTTCCTCCACCAAGGTATTCCATTCATTACATGAACCACATTTGCCCATCCATTGCGGGAAATTTGCCCCACAGCTCTGACATATAAATGCTTTTTTAATCTTTGCCATAATCTCGTATTGAAAATTCAAATGTAAGGTTCTATCCGCTCATTCCTCTATTTAATTTGGGCATTCCCTTTACCTCCGAACATTAACGAATGGTAAAGGTCGGGCTATACGCGCTCGCTCTTTTTTTAAAAAAAGGAGCTCAAACAACGCTGCTATCCCTAATGCAAAGAGAATCTACGACTTATTTAATTCGATGATTTTGTTCTCGAGGGCAGTCGTTGAAAACCCTTCCAAAAATGGGATCACCAATACTTCTCCGCCATTATCTAAAACAACTTCGCGACCTACGATATACTTTTTACTACTAGCATCAGATTCGTTGGGATGGTAATCTCCCCCTTTAATCAATACCTTAGGTATTAGCGCTTCAATAAGATGAATTGGAGTCGTATTATCAAAAATAATTACGGCATCTACAAACTGCATTGCCGCCAAAATAATAGCCCTGCTTTCTTCATCCTTAATGGGACGTGCAACCCCTTTGGCTAGTGTTTTTACCGAGGCATCAGAATTTACTCCAATTACAAACTTGGTTCCTTTACGCGCTGCCTCTTCTAAATACGTAATATGTCCACGGTGAATCAAATCGAAAACGCCATTTGTAAACACCACCTTTTCATCGTATTGCTTCCAAACACCCACTTGTGTTTGTAAGGGACCTAGAGTGAATACTTTAGACTGGATTGACTTCACCTTTGGCGTTCTTATGTTTATTATAAATAGGCATTAATAGCATGGACCCTGCTCCTAACACAATGATCAAGACCGTCTGAGCAATCCACATAA
Organism: uncultured Flavobacteriales bacterium; assembly: GCA_913062955.1. Lineage (GTDB taxonomy): Bacteria > Bacteroidota > Bacteroidia > Flavobacteriales_G > Salibacteraceae > CAJXZP01. The sequence goes on from CAJXZP010000021.1 coordinate 4,663, forward strand.
TCCAACCCAATGCGCCACCCGCAGCTTCGCTGAAACCATAAATGGCAAGAGCAGCTTGAATCGCCAAAGGATATGCGCCAATCCCACCATTGGTAAGCGCCATGGCAAGACCACCTAAGGTAAATGCCGTTAATGCAGCACTAAACGAAATAGTGGATGTTTCTTCTAAAGCAAAGAAATTAAGATACAGCATAAAGAAATACATAACCCATATAAAAGCAGTATGTACTAAAAACCACCCTTTATTTTTCATAGTAAGAATAGATGTCACCCCAGAAATAACCCCTTTAACCAGGTTTTGCACTTTAATTAAAATGGCTATTTTCCAATCTATTTTATACACTAAATACAACCCGACTACGCCCGAAACAACAGCCCCGAACATAAGAACCAATATAAATGTGCCCGATATATTCCCAAAATAATCAGAAAGTAAATCATTGACAAAGTCACTTATGATATCATATTGAATAAGGACCGTAATGGTTATTGTGGTTAGCAAAATAATGGCATCGGCTAACCGCTCAGCGATTACCGTTCCAAATAATTTATCAAAAGGAATTTTATCATACCGATTCATAAATCCACAACGGGAGATTTCGCCTAAACGAGGAACGGCAAGATTCACAGAATACCCAATCATCACCGCAAAGAAACTATTGGCAAAATCGGGCTTATAACCCAGAGGCTCAAGGGTGTATTTCCAACGGTATGCCCTACTAACATGACTTAATATAGCGGGAATCGCTGATAATAATACCCACCAGTAATTAGCTTGTTTAACGGCTTCCGCAATTTGATCCTTTTCATCCGCAGAAAGGGTACTAAAAAAGTACCAAACCAAATAAGCTCCTAATCCAAGAGGGAGGCCAATTTTCAATATGGATATCGCTATTTTCTTTATCACAGATTTTATTTAAGCAAATTAGTTTTTTCGATTGGAAAAACGATGGAAGGGGTAAATTTTTTGGCTTCTTCAAAATCCATGATTCCGTAAGAAATAATAATCACGATATCACCTACCGCAACCCTACGTGCAGCGGGTCCATTTAAGCAAATTCCTCCTGCTCCACGTTTCCCTTTAATAACGTAAGTCTCCAAGCGTTCTCCATTATTAATGTTCACAATTTGAACTTTTTCTCCTTCTATCATGTTGGCCGCATCCAGTAAATCTTCATCAATGGTAATACTGCCTATATAATTTAAATCCGCCTCGGTAACTCTTACTCGGTGAATTTTCGATTTAAAAACTTCGATCTGCATTCGTACTTCAAAAATTTTGCGCAAATTTACTATTAATCCATTACTAGGAAAGTCAAAAATAGCGGAAACAAAACGACTAATAAAGGGCTATATTGTCTATTAATCGAATCCCTTCTAACTCCACGGCCATAAAGGCTCTGGCTTTATTATTCGTAGATTTCAAGGGTTGTAAATTTACTTCATCTACAATTTCGAAATACTCTAATTCCATAGCCGCATCCGTTTTGAAAGCTTTTTCTAAGGCTCGTTGAATTTCATTACCGTTGCTAAAGTTGAAATTATTCTTCACCCATTGTAATTGCTCGCTGATCAAAACGGCCTGTGTTAAACCCACATCGCTCAATCGTTTATTCCTGGAACTCATTGCCAAACCTGAATCCTCCCGCACAATGGCACATCTAACGATTTCAACCTTATAGTTTAGAACCCGCTCCATTTGTTCAATCACCGAAACTTGTTGAAAATCCTTCTCTCCAAAAAAGGCCTTTTGGGGTCTTATTTGATCAAAAAATCTTCCTACCACCTGAACAACTCCATCAAAATGCCCTGGCCGATGTTTTCCTTCCATTCTCAAGTCAATCCCTTTTAAATCCACTTTTGGACTCACCAGACCTTCCGGGTAGACTTCATCCACCTCTGGAATAAACACCACATCACATTGGTTTACTTCCAACATTTGGATATCGACTTCTTCGTTTCGAGGATATTTCTTTAAATCCTCCACTTTATTGAACTGGGCCGGATTTACAAAAATAGAAGTAACAGAAATATCACATAATTGATTGGATTTTTGTACCAAAGACATGTGTCCTTTATGCAGTGCACCCATGGTAGGAACAAACCCAATTGTCTTTCCGAATAGGTCCTTTTGATCGAGATATTTTCTTAAATCACTAAATGTTCTATAAACGAGCATTGTTAAACTACTTTAAATCATGCATTGAATGAAGCGCAAAGCTATTTGAAAACTTGATTAGCACTATAAAAAGTGCTACTTTTGTGCGAATTTTCAACTCAAGTTAGAAAGTTAAAACATTTTTATGAGTAAAATTAAAATCTTGTATGTTTCGCAGGAAATTACCCCCTACGTACCAGAAAGTGAAATGTCAACCTTAGGTAGGTATCTACCTCAACGTATGATGGAAAAAGGAATGGAAATTAGAACTTTCATGCCTCGATTTGGGAAAATCAACACCCGAAGACATCAATTACATGAAGTAATAAGACTTTCAGGAATGAACCTCGTGGTCAACGATGTGGATCATCCCCTTATTATTAAAGTGGCTTCCATTCAACCGGCTAGAATGCAAGTGTATTTCATAGACAATGAAGAGTACTTTCAACGTAAAGCTTTCTTGTACGATGAAATGGGAACCGCCTTTCCAGATAACGATGAACGTTCCATATTCTTCGTTAAGGGAGTCCTCGAAACGGTAAAAAAACTCGGTTGGTCACCTGATATTATTCACTGTCATGGTTGGATGACTTCTTTATTACCTGTGTATTTAAAAACTACGTATAAGGACGATCCACTTTTCAATGAAAGTAAAATTGTTTATTCTGCTTTTAGTGATATTCCCGATGGAGATCTCGATAAAGATTTAAAAGCAAAATTAAAATTCGATAATATTGGTGACGAATACCTTCAGCACCTGGACACCATCACATATGATGGTTTACATAAAACGGCTTTAGATCTTTCCGATGCTATTGTGGTAGGTGATGAAGCGATCAGTTTGGATGTTAGAGATCACATTGATTCCAAAGATGTGCCCGTTTTAGTTAATGAATTTGAGCCAGACGAATATGGAGAACCGTTTGAAAATCTTTACAATCAAATCATGGAAGAGGATACCATGGAGTAATCCCCTTTTTATTTTTTTTAGGCTCACCACAATTTCTATGAGATTATTATTTGCTATTCTGACTTTATCCATTGCTGTTTCCTCCACTTCGTGTAGGAAAGGGGAAATCATTGGGCGTGAAGTCCAAGTGGGTAATAACGATATACTTCTTATAACTACGGATAGCTTCCATATTTCAGGATCTACTGTAGAAGCACAAACGGAAAGAACAGATGAACGTTTTGAAGGAATGCTCGGAGCATATGTCGATCCTATATTTGGAACTAATGTGATCTCCTTTCATTCCCAATTTCATTTAGAGGAAGAAGGTTTTGTTTTTCCAAGTAATGCCGTTTTTGACTCCGCCTTTATCTCTTTTCGCTTAACAGGTGGCTATAGAGAAAAAGACATTCCAAATGAAAACGGAACCTTAGTGCATTTTGAAGTCTATGAACTGTCTGAAGACCTCAGTTATGAATCTCAATATCAATCCGATCAACAGATAGGAGTCAATCCAGCTTTAGTGGGTGAGTATAATGGAGAGGTGAATTTTGATAGTGTTTTTGTTAATGGAGTCGCTCAACCGGCACAGATTCGAATTCCGCTTTCACAAACTTGGACCGAGGCGATCATGACCAGTGATTCTTCCAATTTTGAATCGAACACGGCATTTTCATCCTTTATGAAAGGCATGTCCATCAAACCCATTCAAACCAGTGACCCAAATAGCAATGGAGCCATTTTTTATTTTAATCCCCTGAGTGCATTTACCGGGATAACCATCCATTACCATACGTCAAGCGACACCACTAAATTCGAATTCATTACCAGCAGCTTAACGGCCAACTTCATGACTTTTGAGCATGACTATGCGTCAGCACCCATTGGCTCCATATTAAATGACACCGCCATGGGTAGCGACAAACTATATTTACAGTCCACCATTGGAACAAACATAGAGCTGGAATTAAAGGATATTGCCGCTTCTTTCGCTGCCAATCCAAAGGTAATTAACATTGCCGAATTATTTATTCCAGTTGACACTTCTGAGGTATATACTCCTCTTTCGAAATTAACAGTGAGTAGAAAATTAGAAGATGGTACGGCAGAGCTTTTACCCGACCAAACCCAAACGGGTAATCGGATAATCGATGGTACGTTAAATTCGGATAGTAGTTATTACCGTTTTTTAATTACGCAATATGTTCAAGAAATAATTCATAATTATATACCTGGAAGTGACAAATCTGAAATACTACTGATTAGTCCTACAGGAAATACGACATTAGCAAACAGATCCGTAATCAACGGCCCCAGACCTTTGAATCCTAGTGTTTCAAAGATGAAAGTTGTGATTACATATACACCCCTCTAAACTATTTAATATGTGTGGAATTGTTGGATATTTAGGCTCACGTGAAGCTTACCCAATTTTAGTAAAAGGCCTTAAAAGGTTGGAGTACCGAGGTTACGATAGTGCTGGGGTAGCCTTAGGGACTCCTAATCATATTGAGGTAATCAAGAAACAAGGCAAGGTTGTCGATTTAGAAAAAGAGGCTATTGGAAAAAACATCACCGGATCGATAGGTATTGGACATACTCGATGGGCCACTCATGGAGTTCCAAATGATGTCAATTCCCATCCCCACTTTTCTGAATCGGAAGAATTAGTGATCATCCACAATGGAATAATTGAGAACTATGATTCTTTAAAGAAGGAACTCATTAGTCGGGGTTACACATTTAAAAGTGATACGGATACCGAAGTTCTAATAAATTTTATTGAGGAGATCAAGAAAGCGGAACAAACTACACTTGAAAAAGCGGTCCAGATGGCCTTGACCCAAGTAGTAGGAGCCTATGCTATTGCGGTGATGGAAAAAGGGAATTTAACGGAGATGGTATTGGCTAAAAAAGGGAGTCCAATGGTTATCGGAATTGGTGACAACGAATTTTTTGTCGCATCCGATGCATCGCCATTTTTAGAATATACCAAAGATGCTGTCTATTTAGAAGATGAAGAAATGGCCATCATTAAACTGGGCGAAGGCATCACCATTAAAACCGTTCATGGTAATGTTCAAGTAGACCCCTTTATTCAAAAACTCCAACTTAATTTAGAAGCGATTGAAAAAGGTGGATTTGATCATTTTATGCTCAAAGAAATTTACGAACAACCCAAATCAATAAGAGATACCCTTAGAGGTAGAATGTTAGTGGATAAGGGAATCATTTCTATGGCTGGATTTCAGGAGTATGAAGCCAAATTTCTAAATGCAAAAAGAATTATCATCATTGGATGTGGTACTTCGTGGCATGCGGGTTTAGTCGCAGAATATTTGATAGAACAATTTGCAAGAATTCCTGTAGAGGTAGAATATGCCTCAGAATTTAGGTATCGAGATCCCATTATCAATTCGGATGATATTGTCATTGCCATTTCACAATCGGGCGAAACTGCAGATACTCTTGCGGCTATTGAACTAGCCAAAGAACGAGGAGCGACCATTTTCGGTATTTGCAACGTAGTGGGTTCCACAATTGCACGAACTGCTCACGCTGGAGCCTACACCCATGCAGGCCCAGAAATTGGCGTTGCATCCACAAAAGCATTTTCTTCTCAAGTTGCGATTTTGACTTTAATCGCCCTCCATTTAGGACATAAAAAAGGAAATATCGCGCAATCGAGATTTCACGAACTACTGACGGAATTGGATTCTATCCCGGAAAAAATAGAAACCATGTTAAAATCGGATGACCGTATTTTAGAAATCACTGAGAAATACGGCCAAATGAGCAACTTCCTTTATTTAGGTCGAGGCGTTAATTTCCCGGTAGCTTTAGAAGGAGCTTTAAAACTAAAGGAAATCTCCTATATTCACGCGGAAGGATATCCGGCAGCGGAAATGAAACATGGTCCCATTGCGCTAATTGATGAAAGTATGCCTGTGGTTGTTATTGCAAATCAAGGATCACAATACGAGAAAATCGTATCCAATGTTCAAGAAATAAAAGCGAGAAAAGGTCAAGTAATTGCGATCGTTAACGAAGGGGATCAAACCATTAGTGAATTGGCAGATTTCCATATCGAAATTCCGGTAACAGAGGAAGCGTTCACCCCATTAATTACAACCATTCCACTTCAGTTATTATCCTACCACATCGCTGTATTAAGGGGTTGTAATGTAGACCAGCCTAGAAATTTAGCGAAATCAGTTACCGTTGAATAAATTATTCTGCCCACATAAACACTTTTTCACTCGGTGAAAAAGTGTTTATGTCTTTGGTAGCCAAAATGGCGATAATATCGCTCACCATTAAAATGCCAAATCCGCCACCTAAAGTTAAGGTATAAATTATGGGCACTTTATTGGATGTACCGAGGTACAATCGATGTACTCCAAAAACACCTAAGGTAAGCGCAAGAACAATAGCAACGGACTTCTTTTTAATCCTAACTTCCTCCCTAATCGAATCCATCTCCGGGTAAAAAACAGCCATCTCCAAAACCACTGGCGCCTCCATTTTTATAGCATTGGCATAACCAACAGTACCACCAATAATAAAACCCAACACCAAGAAAATACGTAAAAACCACTTCATATTTACCTTCCTAATACACGATCAACATCCAAGGATATTGCTTCATTTATGGTTCGATCCCTTTCGTTCCAAATAGGATAAAACCCTTCATTACCCCAAATATTTCGAGCTATATTAGCCTTTAATCTGGAAATTATAATATTCTCTGACCTTTCAAATCCAGACGTATCAAAAACGACACCTTTATCATCTGCATATGAAATAAAGTCTTTCATCAACTTATCACTCACTTCAAAGGAGGTTTTGAAATCCAAAGGATTTTCATAAATGCCAAAGGAAGCTCTATTATAATCTGCATACTGAAAAGCGAAACCATAAATGACTCCATTATAGAGCAGCTGATTCAGGAACGCAGAACCTTGAGTCGTATCCAATGCAACAAATACATCCGGTATAATTCCCCCACTACCAAATACCGTACGCCCATTATCCGTTTTATAAATACTTGAATCGGTAATATTAATACTGTCTTTTGACAATAGCTCCCCTGTTTCGTACCGATGATAATAATCGTTATTATAGGCATCTACACCATTAGAATATGGCTTTTGAATGCAACGACCCGAAGGCGTATAATACCTAGCAATAGTCAAGCGGGTGGCACCACCATTAGGCCATATATTCTGTTCTTGTACTAAACCTTTTCCGAAAGACCTACGACCCACAATCACCCCTCTATCATGATCTTGTATGGCACCGGCAAAAATTTCACTAGCTGAAGCGGAACTTTCATCCATCAGAACAACGACTTCTATATGGTCAAATTCTTCATTTGACCGAGCAAAAGACTCCGATTTAGCACGGGATTTCCCTTGGGTATACACCAATAACTCACCCTTATCAAAAAAACCATCTAACATATCCGTAGCCGCATTCATGTAGCCCCCTCCATTTCCTCGCAAATCGATCAAAATCCGGTCTGCATCAGACGCAACCAATTTTCTCATTCCAGAATAAAATTCTGCTGAAGTGTTGGCCCCAAATCGATCTACTTTAATGTAACCACATTTTTCATTTAGCATATAACTTATACTCACACTATGAATTGGAATTTTGTCTCGAATAATGGAGAAGTTTAATTCTTCCGTTTTTCTACGGGTAACGGTAATAGTCACTTTAGTTCCTTTTTTTCCCTTTAATAATTTTAGAACGGTTCTATTTCTAACCCCAACTCCAGCGATCAATGAGTCGTTAACCCGGATTATTCGATCACCAGCTTTGATCCCCACTTTTTCCGATGGTCCTCCAACAATAGGATCAATAACCACCAGGGTATCATTTTGAATATTAAACTGGATTCCAATTCCATCAAAGTTCCCTTCCAAAGGTTCATTCATTTCCGCTAGTTCTTCTGGGGAAATATAATAGGAATGAGGATCCAGGTCTTTCAAAATACGCTTAACCGTCTTTTCAATTATTTCATTTTTACTCACTTCGTCCACATATTCCGCATCAATATAATTAATGACCTCTGTGAGCATATCAAAGCCGTTATCCGATCGGTTGGATACTACTTTCCCACTTTCTTCCGTAACAAATGTGGTTCCCATCCAAAAGCCAAAAGCCAACGCTAGCCCAGTAACAAAAGGAACAAAAACTTTCCAATTCTGATTATTTTCCATACAAATTCTAAAAGCTCAAAGGTAAATTTTATCCGAGGAATTAATCTCCAAATACAGCACCGATTTTTTAGCGCAACCATATTTCCTATTTGCCAAGGAATATTTAAGGATCAAATAATCCAGTAATAAATATAAATTTAATATTCCACCAAATTTTATTCGCTCTCTTTAATTGCAACGTCATTTTCTTTAAATATAGAGTCAAAGAAACATTACGTAATCAAAAACTTTAATAAAAATTAACATAGTCGACCAAATGTTTATACATTTTAACTCTGAATGTGAGAATCAACCAATTGTAGGCGTTGAGATTACTTTCAAAAAAATCCTTTGCTACAAGGATTCAACCCGTTAAGACATTGTATTTAGGCGTCTTAGCGATCTATTTATTTATTTTTTTGTAACAATTAAAACTATGCTATGAGGAACAAAAACTACTTTTTGTTATTTATCGGGCTTTTATTCGCCACGATTTCCTTTGCCCAGGTCACGGTAAAAGGTACCGTCACGGACAAAGATGACAACTCCCCCATCCCGGGAGTAACAGTTGTAATTCAAAACACAACTAGAGGCACAATCACCGACATTGACGGTAAATACGAATTACAATTAGACTCCCTAGGACAAACCCTGGAGTTCAAATTCGTAGGAATGCAATCCGTAACGCAAATAGTCACCACCACCACCGTAAATATTGGAATGAGTGCGGGAATGGAATTACAGGACGTTGTAGTTACTGCGTTAGGTATCTCCAGAGAGAAAAAGGCACTGGGATATTCTACACAAAAAGTAGATGGTGAAGATCTAAACAATGTAAAATATGATAACATCGTTAATTCCATGTCTGGTAGAGTTGCCGGAGCCCAAGTAAAACAAAGTGGGAATTTCGGTGGATCCACCAATATTGTGTTAAGGGGAGCTACCTCTTTAATAGGAAACAACCAGGCCTTATTTGTAATTGATGGTGTTCCCTTAGATAATACCAATTCAAACAGTTCCTATCAAGCCCAAGGGGGTGGTGGATACGATTATGGAAATGCCGTTTCGGATTTAAATCCAGACGACATTGAGTCCATGAATGTTTTAAAAGGAGCTGCAGCAACCGCCCTGTATGGTGAAAGAGCAGCAAATGGTGTAATTATGATCACCACAAAAAAAGGTTCAGCCACTGGTAAAAAGGGTATTGGAGTTACATTCAACTCTAACTACACATTTGGAAAAGTGGATAAATCTACATTTCCGAAATATCAAACGAATTACGGAGCAGGTTATGGACCGTATTATTCTGGAGCAGATGGCTCAGACGATGCAGGAGATGGTGGAACCAAAGCAGGTTTTGAATATTACGATTTTGATGGGGATGGAACCAATGATTATGTGGTACCATTTACGGAGGATGCTTCTTTCGGAGAAAAATTTGATGGCACGGAAGTTTTCCAGTGGGACGCTTTACATCCTGCTTCACCAAATTACATGAAAAAAACAGCTTGGCAAGAGGCTGAAAACGGAGGTATCACTTTCTTTGAAACCGCACAGTCATTTACAAATAGTTTGGCTTTAACCGGAGGTGGAGACAAAGGAAGTTTCCGTATTTCCTACAGGAACTTAGACCAAAAAGGTATTTTGCCTAACTCGCAGTTAGAGCGAAACAACATCTCTTTTGGATCATCTTATAAAGCCACAGATAAATTGACGGTTTCTATTGATGCAAATTACGTTAACACAGCAGCTACTGGAAGAAATTCTACAGGGTATTCTGACAACATAATGAGTATGTACAGACAGTGGTGGCAAACGAATGTGGATGTGGGTACTTTGAAATCTATATACGAAAACAGCGATCAAAACATCACTTGGAACCCAAATTATTCTTACGGACAAGGAAGTACAAATCCAATCTATTGGGATAATCCATACTGGAGTCGTCACGAAAATTACCAAAATGATGTTAGAAATAGAATTTATGGTAATGTATCTATGAATTACAAAATAACTTCCAATTTAAGCGCTTTAGTTCGATTTACATTGGACTCTTATTCCGAAACTAGAGAAGAAAGAAGAGCCGTAGGTTCCATTTCAGCTCCATTTGGCGTACCCTCTGCGGGAGAAGTTACCCCAGCAGATCAAGCCTCTGGATATGGAAGAGCTGAAAGAAATTATTCAGAAAGTAACGTTGATTTCATATTAACCTACAATAAGGATTTAAACAAAGACTTAAATCTAAATGTTATGGCGGGAACCAATTACCGGAAGAATCAACTCACCGAAATTAGAAGTTCAACCAACGGAGGATTAATTATCCCTGGGTTATATTCCCTTTCGAACGCACCTTCAACGCTAACCAGCGAAAGAGACGAAACCAAAGCAGTTTCCAGTGTTTACGGAGCGGCAACATTTGGATATAAAAGATACCTATTTCTAGATATTGCCATGCGAAATGATATGTCTTCTACCCTAGGCGCTGATAACAGAAGTTATTTTTACCCAGCCGTTTCGGGAAGTTTTGTCTTTTCTGAATTCACTAAATCCAAAGCAATTTCCTTTGGAAAGGTTAGATTAAACTATGCACAAGTAGGTAAGGCAGCTCCATGGGGTGTTACAGCTACTACTTATAGTATACCGCCTTCATTTACGAGTCCGATTACATCTGCAAATAACACAGAAAACAATCCAGACTTAAAACCAGAAAGAACAAATTCTATTGAAGCTGGTTTAGAAATGTATTTCTGGAATAGAAGATTAGGTGGAGATATTGCGGTTTATCAAACCAACTCCAAAGATCAAATCGTTCGAGCACCAGTTTCAAGAGCATCAGGTTATTCATCCAAATGGATAAATGCAGGAGAAATCGAAAATAAAGGAATCGAAATCACCATTAACGCGGTCGTTATGAAGAAAAAAGACTTTCAATGGGATATCGGTTTAAACTGGGCTAGAAACGTAAATAAGGTAAAATCCTTAGCTAGTGGAATTGATAACTTAGAACTAGGAAACTTCCAAGGTGGGGTTAGTATTAATGCACGCGAAGGAGAAAGTTACGGAGCTATACAAGGATCTGATTACATCTACAAAGATGGTGAAAAGGTGATCGGAACAGATGGGTATTACCTCATTACCGAGACCAATGACCAAGTTATCGGAAATATCACCCCCGACTGGACTGGAGGGATCACTAATTCCTTTAAATACAAAAGTTGGGCAATGAGTTTCTTAATTGATTGGCAAAAAGGTGGTGATATCTTTTCTTTGGATCAATGGTACGGAATGGGTACAGGTCTTTACGAAGAAACAGATTATACCAACGACCTAGGTAACCCGGTTCGAAATCCTATTGATGATGGAGGAGGGTTAATACTAGACGGAGTAAAAGAAGATGGTTCTGCAAATGACATTAGAGTTTCAGGGAACGATTACAGAGTTAATGGTTGGTCAAGAAATCCAAATAAAGGGTTTATTTATGACGCTTCCTATGTAAAATTACGTGAAATTGCCGTTCATTATTCCATCCCAAAGAAAACTTTAGAGAAGACATTTATTGCGAATGCTACTATAAGTTTCATTGCTTCCAATTTATGGATTATTCATAAAAACTTACCCCATGCAGATCCAGAAGCAGGTTTAGGTTCGGGTAACCTACAAGGATTTCAATCTGGGGTTTTACCTACGACAAGAAACTTTGGTTTTAACTTAAAATTAAACTTCTAGAAAAATGACTATGAAAAACAAAATAATATTAGGTGGATTAGCATTATTCTCAATGGTATCATGTACCAAGAATTTTGATGACATGAACACCGATAAAAAGAATCCTACGGAGGTTGATGGTCAATCCATATATGCTAACGCAGCCAAAATGGCCAATAGGCAAGTGGCACATTTAAATGTTAATTACAATAATCTAAAACTGTGGTCACAATATTTTACACAAACCACCTATACGGATGAAAGTAATTACGACCTACGAACTCGAAACATTCCAAACCGAGAATGGCAAGTTATGTATCGAGATGTGCTTCAAGATTTAAAGGAGGCAAAAAAGTTCACCGAACAAGAGTCACCTATTTTGGCAGAAGACGTAATGGCACAACAAAATCGATTAGCAATAATCGAAATTATGAGCATTTACTCTTATGAAAGGTTAACTTCAATATTTGGAAATGTACCTTATACAGATGCATTAACGGGGACTAACCTTCCCGCATTTGATGACGCACAAACCATATATTCAGATTTATCCACCAGACTGGATGTTGCTATAGCGCAATTAGATGAATCTGGAGCCAGCTTCGATGGCGGATACGACAATCTATTCGAAGGAGATGTAGCTAGTTGGAAAAAATTTGCATATGGTTTAAAGCTCAAAATGGGTATTACCATTTCAGATGTTGATCCATCCACTGCTTCTTCCTTAATATCGGATGCTTGGGACCATGTAATTTCTAGCAATTCAGAAAACGCGAAATTTCACTTCCTAGGAGATCAACCCAATACAAATCCAATTTATGAGGATTTAGTAATTTCCGGGAGATCTGATTTTGTGGCTGCGAATACAATTATCGACACGATGAATTCCTTAGGTGATCCACGTATTGGAATGTATTATACAACGGCACCGGATACCACAGCATATATTGGGGGTGCTTTCGGAGCATCCAACAGTTACGGTGTAAACAGCCATGCTGGAGCAAGCTTGAACGATCCAATGTTCCCATCCACTATGATGGATTATGCAGAAATGGAGTTCTATAAAGCGGAAGCTATTGAAAAAGGCTTATATGCTGGAACTGCGGAAGATCATTACAACAATGGAATAACCGCTTCAATTCTAGATTGGGGAGGTACAGCTGCCGATGCGACCACTTATTTAGCAAATCCGGACGTAGCCTATACTACTGCAACAGGTGATTACAAGATGAAAATTGGAACACAAGCTTGGATCGCTTATTTCAACAGGGGCTCGATAGCATGGAATTCCATACGAAGATTGGATGCTCCAGGTTTAAATATTGCTGAAAATTCTCAAGAAGATACCCCAAAAAGGTATTCTTACCCAACCAATGAACAAACTTTGAATAGCGCAAATTACTCTTCTGCAGCGTCTGCGATAGGAGGGGATTTAAAGTCCACAAGGTTATGGTGGGATGTTAATTAGCCAATCCTTATAACATAAAAAAGGCCGTTCAAATGAACGGCCTTTTTTGTACCCCGGGGGGGAATCGAACCCCCACTCCCTTGCAGGAACTGGATTTTGAATCCAGCGCGTCTACCAGTTCCGCCACCGGGGCATAAAAAGAATAAAGTTTCTATTCTTGATCTGGTAAAGACAGCGCAAATGTACTATTCATTTTAAACTTTCACCTCTTTTTTTTTACAGAATTGAAAAAAAGTCAATAAAATCAGGTGTTTATGAAATTGAAAAAACAAAAAACAAGTAGACGTAATTATTTGGAAAAGTGATGATTATTTAATTAAATTTGCAGCCCTTTTTCAAGCAGGATATAACGTGGGAGACAGATTAAAATTTTTTACAGGCAACGCAGACAAGAATTTAGCAGCAAAAATTGCTAAAGCTTATGGATCTGGTTTAGGGGATGTTTCCATTCCTCAATTTAGTGATGGTGAGTACACTACGTACTTCAACGAAACGGTTCGTGGCCAAGATGTATTTATTATCCAATCTACCAATCCACCGGTAGATAATTTAATGGAGACCTTGCTTATGATTGATGCTGCTAAACGCGCATCGGCAAGACAGATCATTGCGGTTTTGCCCTATTTTGGATTTGCACGTCAAGACCGGAAGGATAAACCTCGTGTGGCTATTGGATCTAAGCTGGTAGCAAACTTATTAACTGCTGCAGGAGTAACCAGAGTCATGACAATGGATTTACATGCCGATCAGATCCAAGGATTTTTTGAGGTTCCTGTAGATCATTTATATGCATCGAGTATATTTTTACCATATATCAAAGAAAACTATAATCTCGAGAATTTGGTCATGGCTGCACCAGATACCGGAGGAACAAAAAGAGCCAATGCCTATTCAAAATATTTAGGTTTAGAAATGGCTATTTGTTACAAACAAAGAAGTGAAGCCAACAAAATTGATAATATGTTAGTGATTGGTGATGTCGCAGGTAAAGACATGCTAATCGTGGATGATATTATTGATACAGCCGGAACAATTTGTAAAGCGGCAGAATTAATGATGGAACAGGGAGCTAAAAGTGTGAGTGCGATGTGTACTCATGCCGTACTTTCGGGACCCGCATATGAAAGAATAAACAACTCTGCAATAAAGGAATTAATCGTAACAGATACCATTGCTTTAAAACAGAAATCAGATAAAATAAAAGTTTTAACAGTTGCAAATTTATTTGCTGAAGTTATTCGTAATGTAGAAAATCACGAATCCATCAGCAGTAATTTTATAGTATAGAAACAATCACGTAGAATGAAAACAATATCAATTACAGGTGCTCTAAGAGCAGAATTGGGAAAAATAGGAGCTAAAGAAGCTAGAAAAAACGAATTAGTACCATGTGTAATGTATGGAGGGGGTAAATCGGTAAACTTTACTATTGATAGAAAGTCTTTCGATAAGATCATCTACACAGCGCATGTTTACAATGTAGTAATTACAGTAGACGGAACGGAATACAGTACTACTTTAAAAGAAGCTCAATTTCATCCCGTAACAGACGCTGCAATTCATGCTGACTTCATTATTCTTGAAGAAGGTAAAGATGTATTTGTATCCTTACCTGTAGCTTTAGCAGGAGATTCAATCGGTGTAAAAAATGGTGGTAAATTACGTACCCCATTAAGAAAATTAAAAGTATCTGGATTATTAGCTAGTATTCCAGAAGCGATAGAAATTGAGATTTCTGAACTAAGAATTGGACAATCTATTAAGGTTGGAACAATGGACGTGGAAGGATTGTCATTTTTAGATCCAGAATCAAACGTAATTGTAGCTGTGAAAAGAGCTCGTGGATCGGTTGATGAGGCTGAAGAAGAAGGGGAAGCTACTACAGAAGGAGCTGAAGCAGAAGCTTAAGATACATCATGAAATACCTTGTATTTGGGTTAGGGAACATCGGTTCTGAATATACAGAGACAAGACATAATATAGGATTTAAGATACTCGATGGACTCGTTCGTTCATCGGGTATTTTTTTTGAATCAGATAAACTAGCCTCTAAAGCTATTGTCAAGTTTAAAGGGCGCCAATTAATCTTACTAAAACCCTCCACCTACATGAACTTAAGTGGCAAATCGGTTAATTATTGGATGCAAAAGGAAAAAGTTCCAATTGAAAGAGTTCTAATACTTACGGATGACCTTGCTTTACCCTTTGGTAAGCTCAGGTTACGCGGTAAAGGTTCTGATGGTGGACATAATGGTCTTAAAAGCATCAATGAGATCTTAGGAAATAACAAATACGCCCGATTAAGATTTGGAGTTGGTAGTGAATTTAACCCCGGGTCACAAGTAAATTATGTTTTAGGAAACTGGAGTACTGAAGAACAAAAGCAAATGGACGAAAGAATAGAAACCTGTTCGGAACTTATCAAATCATTCGCTAGTGTAGGACTAGGCTCAACCATGAGTAATTTCAATAATAAATAGTCAGGTTCTACGTCCTTACCTACTTGATCGGGTAGAATGGCCTGATCTATTTCAAAATCATTGAAGCCGCACCAATTTCGTACCCTTCCATATATGCTTTCACGAAGTATTCACCCGGAGACAACCCATTTATCACATCCCAATACATACATAGGTCCAAAGGTTTATTTTCATAATTCACTTCTTTTTTAACACTATATAAAACTTTCGAGCCTTCAAAATTAAAGGTATTGGAATTATCTGACCGCTCTGCGAGAACCGTTCCTTCCGGAGTCATAATCCTCAAATAAACCATTTTCTTACCCGGTTCTGCAATCTCATTTTTATCAATAGTAAAGCAGGCTTTGATTTTTTCAGTATTACTCGCTCTAGTGGTTTCCTTATGCACCGTATTCCGTTTTACTCTTTGTCCATAAACAATAAAGTTAAGTGCAGCTAACTTGGCCCCTAATTTCACCTTGTCCTGTAACTCCGAGTTATTTTCCTTTAATTGGTCGTTTTCTTTTTCCTTCACTCCTAAGGCTCCTTTAACCGATATATTTTCAGCCCGCAGTACCACATTCTCTGTATTTAAAGAATCTATGGTCCGAACATATCCCTTCATAATTTCCCGCAAGGTAGAAGCCTCTTTTTTTAATTTATAAATGGACCAATTATATTTCTTAGCATCCGCCATCAATTTATCCACCTTTCCTTTTTGATCAATTAGCTCCACATTAATAGAATCGTTATTGGTCATTAACGAATCATATTCACCTGCCATTAATTTCAAATCAGACATGACTTCCAATCTCTCACCCTCAGAATCATCAAATGAAACGCCACAATCGGCCAGTTTCCTCTTTAAATTACTATTCTCGTTTACCAGAAAAATTCCAATACCCGATAACAAGACTAAAAGCCCTATTAAAACATATTGCACGATGATTTTTTTTTGGGTATCTCCCTGATTTTCCATACTTTTAATCCAATTATGGCCCAAAAGTATTGCAAACCGAACTATTTTAATACTCTTTTAACGGATTTTATCGCTTTACTCTATCCAGAGATTTGCATTGGCTGTGGAAACGTATTAAAACAATCGGAGCACTTAATTTGCATCGCCTGTTCCTTGGACATGCCACGGACCTACTATGAAAAACATCGAAACACCCCCATAGAAAAGCTATTTTGGTACAAAACAGACATCCACGAAGCTACTTCTGCCTATTTCTTTACAAAAAAAAGTAGAATTCAACAAATGGTACACTCCTTTAAATATCGAGGAAATAAAGACGCTGCTTTCGTCTTGGGTGAGAAAATGGGAATCATATTAAAAGAAAGCCCACGCTTTAACCAATTGGATTGTATCATTCCAGTCCCCTTACACCCCAAGAAAATGAAAATTAGAGGTTACAATCAAGCAGAAATATTAGCACAGGGCGTTTCCTCCGTACTGGACATCCCCTTAGAATTGAACACCTTAAAAAGAAAAAACCATAATAACACCCAAACAAATAAAGGACTTTTTAATAGGTGGACGAATGTTAATTCCATTTTTTGCATTGAAAACCCTCAGAAAATAGCTAATAAACACGTGCTTTTGATAGATGATGTAATTACATCAGGATCTACTATTGAAGCGTGTGCGCAACAAGTATTGACCGTTACCAATACAAAAGTGAGTATAGCCACACTAGCCATTGCCACAGGATAGCACAATAAAATAACATCTCTTATATTAAATAGTATTAACCCAAGAAGAGCATGTAGCTATATTTGCACCATGGCCGAAGATTTAAACATTTCAACAAGCAGTAAGGAGGAAGCTTTTCAAACGCTCCTTCCCCAACTACGGAGCCTCGTATCTGGAGAACCAAATATCATCGCAAATCTAGCCAACATGGCCAGTGCTATAAAAATGACCTTTGATCATTTATGGGTAGGTTTTTATATCGTAGAAAATGAAGAACTCGTTTTAGGCCCATTTCAAGGACCAATTGCCTGCACACGAATTGCGAAAGGAAAGGGTATTTGCGGAACTTCTTGGGAACAAGCTGAAACCCTAATCGTCAAAGACGTCACCCAATTTGATGGTCATATTGCCTGTAGTTCCGAAAGTAATTCTGAAATTGTAGTCCCTATATATACAAAAGGAGGTGGCATTTTTGGTGTTTTAGATGTGGATAGTCATCAACTAAATTCTTTTGACGTAACAGACAAACACTACTTTGAACAAATAGCACGATTAATAACCGACTCTATTGCTTAACATGAAAATATTCCAATTATTCTTTATTGGAGCGATTGCTCTAATTTTCGTCACCTGTGCACAACCACGAGGATTAACCGGAGGAGAAAAAGATACCCAAGCCCCAAAGGTTTTGAAATTAAGTCCTCAAAACTTAACGACTGGCTTTCGAGGCCACACGATCGCGATGGAGTTTGATGAATTCGTTCAAATAAAAGGGTTAAACAGCGAACTCGTAGTTTCCCCCCCATTAGACTATCCGGTCACCTATAAAATGAAAGGTAAACGTGTGTTCTTTGAGATTCAGGACACCCTTCTTGAAAACACGACTTACAACTTTAATTTTGGAAATGCTATCGTAGATTTAAATGAAAACAACCCACTAGATAGTAATCTTTTTGTTTTCTCAACAGGTCATTACTTAGACTCTGGATTACTAAAAGGAACGGTCATGGACGCCTACACCCAAAAACCT
The DNA here is from genome assembly GCA_913062955.1 of uncultured Flavobacteriales bacterium. Taxonomy (GTDB): domain Bacteria; phylum Bacteroidota; class Bacteroidia; order Flavobacteriales_G; family Salibacteraceae; genus CAJXZP01. The sequence continues at coordinate 23,332 of CAJXZP010000021.1, forward strand.
ACCAAGGGGGCTAAAGTACTCTTATATTCCGCAGCTAAAGATTCGGCAGCCTATAAAGGCGATCCAATTTATGTGACCCATACCAACGCTCAAGGAGAGTATGAGTTACGTTATCTAGCAGAGGGGAATTTCCAAATATTTGCCTTAGAAACTCCCGGAGAAGATTTTAAATTCATTCCTTTAACAAAAATTGCTTTTCATTCCACTTTCGCTAATTCCACTCAAGAAGAATCCGTTAATTTGGTTTCATTTAAAGAGGTGGATACCCTCCAATATATTAGCAAGGCATTTTCTAAGGAGTATTTCTCATTCAATATAGGATTCAATTTAAACTTGGTAAATCCTTCGTTTACTTTTACCCCGTCTAACGACACCATGGAGTATTTCATTGAAGAGATACGGTCAGATAGTTTCAAGTTTTGGATTCCTGGGGATAGAGATATTGATTCCGTACATATATATATTTCTGATAAAACAGGCTATTTAGATACTGCGATAATAGATATTTCAGATCGCACCCAATATTTAAAAAAACTAAAAAAACGTAAACAACCACAGGTACCCCTAAAAATTAGCCTAGGATCAAGTGCGGGTGTACATCACTATTTTGACACCTTACGATTAAAATTTAACCGACCTTTAGAAAAATGGATATTGGACAGCATGCTGTTTGTTAACGGGAACGATACCATGTCCATGCAAAAAGCATTTGATTCTAACATAATAATGGCACAACTTCCCATAGAGCATAAAGGCTCGAGTAAAAATCTTAGAACTATCACTATCACCCATAAATGGCAACCGAGTACGGAATACGCCTTTATTTTTGACAATGGAGCCTTTACAGATATTCTTTCATTGACAAATGATTCCACCACTTTAAAATTTAAAACCAAAAACTTTGAAGACTATGGAAGTTTTCGTTTCACGGTTAAAGTAGAAGAGTATTCGGGACCATTACTGTTGGAATTACTGGATAAAAAGGGAGCGTATTTAAGAACATATTCTATTAAATCAGGAGATGTCATTTTCCATGAACTTGCGGTTCCTGGAACCTACAAATTTCGCATGATTCTAGACGAAAACAATAATGGTAAATGGGATACAGGAGATTTAGACCAAGAAATTCAGCCCGAGAAAATAGTTTACTACAAGGGTACAATTGACATACGTGCAAATTGGGATATGGAAGAAACGTGGGAAGTAGATTTTAAATAGTTATACTAAAGCTATCACTGTCATTTAGAAACCTAAATTTAGACTGTACCGTTTCAATTTCTGATTTACGAATAGTGGCAAAAATTATTTCTTCTCTGCCTGGTACGGCTTTCGAAATCACATTTCCCAAGGGGCCCAGACAAACGGAATCACCGGTATGGGAGAAATGGTTCCCATCCTGCCCTACTCTATTCACACCAATTACATACGATTGATTCTCAATAGCCCGTGCGACTAATAATTGCGACCAAAAAAAGGATCTTCGTTCGGGCCAATTGGCTACATATATAACCAAATCATAATTTAAATCATTTCTACTCCATACCGGAAATCGAAGGTCATAACAAATCAATGGCATAATACGGAAACCTTTTAACGTCACTATTAAACGCTCCTTTCCAGGCTCATAATATTTTTCTTCTCCCGCTAAGGAAAAGAGATGTCTTTTATCATAAACCTGGAAATTACCCTCGGGATCCATCCAGACCAAACGATTAAAAAACTGGCCATTTTCTACAATTATTAGGCTTCCAGTAATTACACAACCCAATCGCCCAGCCATAGACCGAAGCCAATTTACTGAAGTTCCATCCATCTGCTCCGCAAATTTTTCAGGGTTCATAGAAAAGCCAGTGGAAAACATTTCTGGTAAAACAATAAGATCGGGTTGAGACGAAATGGACATTAATTTGTGCGTAAACATATCCAGATTTGCGGTTGGGTTTTCCCAATGCAACGGAGTTTGAATCATACAAATATTTAATTCACTCATTTTCTATTCCGCCTGAATTTGATTTGGGGTTTCACAATTTGAAAGGTAGAAATAACACACAGTTACTTTTTTAGAATCACAATTCCCATCGACACAAAAAACCTTTTTAGCAGATTCCCCACATTCTCCATCGCCATAATATACCATGGCAACCGTTTTTCCATTTTCAACGTATTTTACGACACCTTCCACAATACAATTACAATCAGCAGAAACAACAAGCGGCTTTACCATGTAAACATCTAGGTTTTCAGATTGAATATAGGGGTCTTCAAAGCGTAAATCATCGCATTCATCATACGCCTTCATTCCACATTCCCAATACTCAAATTTTTCCTTTTCGTATTTTTCATCCTCATATTTTTCACAGGATACTACTCCAACAAAAAACAAACCAACCCACACTATATGTAACCACCTCATAATTAGAATTTTTAAGATTTAAAAATAGCGAAAAATTTCCGGAAAACTAAATCGTAGCCATACATTTCAATTCTATAGCAATTGGAGTGGGGAGCGCATTAATCTCTACGGTAGTTCTACAAGGTTGAACTTCTGAAAAATATTCTGCATAAATTTTATTAAAGGTCAAAAAATCACGTTTCATATCCACTAAAAACACAGTAACATCCACTAGGTTTTCCCATTTAGAACCGGAAGCTTCTAGTACTGCACGAACATTTTGAAAAACCGAATGACATTGCGCTTCGAAATCAAAATTCACAAAATGACCATTGGCATTTACTTCTAATCCTGGAACTTTAGAATCTGTTCCATCCGAACCAGCCGTTCGAGGTCCAACTCCCGATAAAAATAATAAATTTCCAACTTGACGTGCATGCGGGTATGCCCCAACTGGTTTTGGCGCTCCTGAAGCGTTAATTCTATCTTGACTCATTTTATACTTTTTGATTGCGGACAAATGTAGTGAAACCCTGGCAAAAACTATCCTTTGGACCGTAACAGGCCCTTCCTATTTTAACGGATAATTTATGGTTTTAAAAAAGGGTTCATTTACACTCATTTTCTATCTTTGAAAACCAATTTCCCAAGTAAATTGGAAATCACATTTTTGAATAAACACACCTGATCAATGGACGATAAATCTAAAAGATTACTAGATATAAAAAAGGAAGCTCTTTTAGGGGGCGGCCAAAAGAGAATTGACACCCAACATAAAAAAGGTAAATTAACGGCACGAGAACGTGTACAATTTTTACTAGACGAAGGAACATTTCAAGAACTGGGTCAATTGGTGACTCATAGATCCTCCCTTTTTGGATTAGACAAACAGAAATTTTTGGGTGATGGCGTGGTTACCGGATACGGTAAAATAAACGATCGATTGGTATATGTTTTCTCTCAAGACTTCACGGTACTGGGAGGTTCCTTAGCGGAAGCACATGCTGAAAAAATTGTGAAAGTGATGGATCTTGCGATGCGAAATGGAGCGCCTATTATTGGTTTAAATGATTCCGGGGGAGCTCGTATTCAGGAGGGAGTGGTTTCTTTGGGTGGTTATGCCGATATCTTTTACAAAAACACTTTAGCGAGTGGTGTTATCCCTCAACTTTCTGCAATTATGGGCCCTTGTGCGGGTGGTGCAGTGTACTCACCAGCTCTTACAGATTTCATCATGATGGTAGAAAACACCTCCTACATGTTTGTTACCGGGCCTAACGTAGTTAAGACCGTAACGCATGAAGTTGTTTCTTCGGAAGATCTGGGTGGTGCCTCTGCGCATTCTATGAAGTCGGGTGTAAGTCAAATCACAGCCGCAAATGAAATTGAAGCTTTTGAAAAGTTAAGAAACTTACTTTCCTACATTCCTCAAAACTGCGAAGAAAAAGCCCCTTCTGTTCCTTACAAATTTGGAAATGAAAAAAGAGAAGAGTTAAAAACTATTGTTCCTGAAAACGCCAATCAACCTTATGATATTCATGAGGTGATTCAAGGAATAGTGGATTATGATTCCTTTTATGAAATCCATAAAGATTACGCAGAGAATATTGTCGTTGGTTTTGCCCGTTTAGGAGGTAAGTCTCTTGGCATTATAGCGAATCAACCTGCAGTACTGGCTGGTGTACTGGATATCAAATCATCTACAAAAGCAGCCCGATTTGTACGTTTCTGTGATGCATTTAATATTCCGTTATTAGTGCTAGAAGATGTACCCGGTTTTTTACCTGGAACGGACCAGGAATGGAACGCCATCATTACCAACGGAGCCAAGTTACTGTATGCTTTTTGCGAAGCTACTGTACCTAGAATTACAGTCATTACCCGTAAAGCATATGGGGGTGCATATGATGTAATGAACTCCAAACATATTGGAGCTGATTTCAATTTTGCATGGCCCGGAGCTGAGATTGCAGTTATGGGAGCCAAAGGTGCTGCGGAAATTATTTTCAGAAATGAGATCAAAAACGCTACTGATCCTGAGGCAATTTGGAAACAAAAAGAAGCCGAATATGCGGAAGAATTTGCCCATCCTTACCGAGCTGCTGCAAGGGGGTATGTAGACGATGTTATTTTACCGGAAGATACCCGTGAAAAACTAATCATCGCTTTTGAAAGTCTAGAAAATAAAGTCGTTTCCTTACCAAAGAAAAAACACGGTAACATTCCATTATAAAAATCATGAAAAAAATAACTTTACTGGTTGTTCTTGCGATTTCCTTCCTAGGTTATGCGTTTGTTTCAACCCATAACGAACATCTTGCTATAGGACAAACAAGTGAAGCCTTACAATTTCCTGTCACCCATTTAAATGGGGATGAAACTCCGTTAAACTCCTTTGCAAAGGAGAACGGTCTTCTGATTATTTTCTCATCTAATACCTGCCCATTTGTTATTGCTTGGGAAAATAGGTATCCTGCATTAGCTAGTTTTTGTGATGAAAACAAGATTGGGTTTGTACTCTTAAACTCCAACGAAGCCAGACGCACAGGGGAAGCCTCTTTAAGTGAGATGAATCGGCATGCGAAAGAAATGCATTACGATTTCTCTTATGCGATTGATCCTAATTCCAAAATAGCCAATGCATTTGGAGCAAAAGCAACTCCTCAGGTGTATTTATTTAATGAAAAAAGTTCATTGGTTTATCGGGGCGCAATTGATGACAACCACAAAGATCAGAATGCGGTTACTCATACCTATGCGATGGACGCCCTAAATAATTTAGCAATGGGCAAAAAGATATCACCTGCAACTACCAAGGCACTAGGCTGCAGTATTAAGAGAGTTAAATAATAAGAAAAGGGGATTCGTCCCCTTTTTACTTTCTATACTTATCATTTAACCCCTTCCCTTCCCATATCATTGGCACAATTTTATTCAACCGGTCTATTTTTGTTTTCTCCCTTTTTGCAGAATCAAGATGTGCCACAAACTCCCGCTTTTTGGTCAAGTTTAATTCATCAAAAGCAGATTTCAAACCCGTAACCTTTTGAAATTCATCTTCGAGTTCTTGCGGAATAATCAACACCTTTTTGATCCGAGGCATCATTACGTTACCAACCTCTACATTAGCCATAGACTCTCTTAAATACATTTCGATTTCTTCCAAATTTTCAACCACCTCCTCTAGGCTATGAAAGCGCCATTGACGCATTGCAGTGGTTTTTCCTTCTTGCGCATTATGCAATTTTTCAGAAACATCTTTTAAGAGAACACCATTAAAAAACCAAACCCCAAAATGGTTCTTAAAGGCACCCAAACCAACTACATTTTTCTTTTTGAAGGCATATACGGGGGCGCTCCATTTATAACACTCTTCCATACCCACAAGCAAAATAGACTCTCTTAACAAGTCTAAAGCCTGCGACCATTTTTCATGTTTTAAAACATACGCATCCACCAACTTTAATTTTCCCATGCGTTTTTAATCTAAGCTATTTTCAGGCTTACTCACCCTTTTATGCAAATCATTTAATCCCATCAACCCCGCACTTCCATACCACGGAACCAACTCCATTTTCAAAAAACCAGATTGAACCGCTGGATCCGAATTCGTTAAGGCCTCTGCTTCCAAAACAGTTTCCACATTAAACACATACAACCCTCGCAACTCTTCATTATCTAAAAAAGGTCCCGCCAACACCAAGTCCCCATTTTCAGCCATACGAGTAATATTTTCCATGTGCAATCGAAAAATTTCCGCTCGATACAATTTATTGGTATCCTTATTCGCACCCGTTTTTAAAAAAGCGATAACATATTTTTTCATCCCATATTCATCCGCTTCATAACTTTTTGCCAAAACCGAATCATACACGGGCGGAGTTTCTCCAACCATTATCGGGGCTATGTCTTTTTTGTTACTGGCATAATTCAAACAGCCACCGAGCACCATACACAAAAACAAGACTCCTAAAGAGTTTTTCATAAATAACAGTTTCATCAAAAGTATGAAAGTTTATTCAGGCATAATTTTTCTTGCTTTCAAAAGACTCCAAAAATTAGGTAATCTATTACCTTTACATACTCAAACTAAACTTTGCCATGCCAAAATTATCTCTAGAAAAACTCATTCAATCCCTTTCCCAGGGAGAATTACGAGCTTTCAGCCTTTCTATAACAAAAGATAACAACCCTAGTTATTACAAACTTTTTAATGACATTAGATCTGGTAAATCAGAAGGAATTCAAAAAAAGGACAATAACGAAATTCAAAGAAGAAACTATTTATACAATAGTATATTGGAATCCTTGGTTAAAAGCTCTAACACCATTGACTCTCAAATATCCAAGGGACTCCATCATGTAGAAATTCTTTACAATAGACCCTTAGAAAAAGAAGCATGGAAAGAGTTGGAAAAAGTAGAGAAGTTAGCGAATAAACATGAACGCTTTGGATACATTATCCAAATTCTAGAATGGAAAAAAATTCTTGGTTCCCGTCTCAATTCCTTTACGAAGGAAGACTATGTATTGACATCCGAATTAGAAAAAGAAACGATGGAAAAGTACAAGACCTATTTAGATGCGTCTAATTGGTATCATGAACTTAATCAAGAGAAATTAACTCGAGGATACATACATGATTTAGAGGTCTCCTCCTTAATTGATTTCAAAAACCCGCATGATGACATTGAACCTCCAAAAAGAACCCTCTATTATAAGAGAATGGCCAAGGCTATTCATTTATGCCTTACTCAAGATGTGATTGCCCAATACAAACTCACAAAACTTATCATAGAAGATGTGGTAGTCATTAATGAAGCAAACGAATGCCTACAGGCCTATTTTGAGCATTTAACAAGTTGTATCTGTCTTGGTCGATTTGATGAATTAATTAAACTTATAAAGAAATTAAAACTAGATTTTAGCAAAGGAAAGTTTGGGACAGACCCTAATATAAAAATAAAATTGTTTTATTACTCTGCCAATTACGAAACCATGGCATACACCTATTTAGGCGATCATGTTAGACTAAAGATGAAAATAAAGGAGGTTGAACTTGGCTTAAAAAAACTAAATAGCCATCTTTCTGAAGACATGAAATTGACCATTTTTTCTGCCCTAAAAATGGCCCACTACTATTTGGGCAATAACTCTCAAGGTAAAAACTATGTCCATTTAATTTTAGCCACAGAAGCATTAAATACCAGACGAGATATTTACCAAGATTCCTTATTTTTTAATCTCCTTATTCAAACCGATGAAAACAATGCACAAGGGATGGAAGATACCTTAAGGAAAATTGAAAGCCAATCTGATTTAAACCAGGGTGAATATGTATTTGAAAAAGGTTTAAAACAAATTTTTGACAAGTTCGTAAAAGACGAACTCAATAAAAAAGAGCTTTTCACCCATATTATCTCCTGTTTTTCAAGATCTAGCTATACCCTACCCTCCGGACAGAAATACACGGAAAACTATTACCCTTACTATTTATGGGCAAAGGCAAGACTTGAAAACATCCCGGTTTTAAAGGTGAGTCTAAATAATTTAAGCAATTTCTAATTATTATAACTCTAATGCACTAAAGCCACAAACGACTATTAATCATTATTTTAAATGGATAAAATTAATTTATAACCCTAAGAACAACCCCGTTAATATTACCCCAAATGATTTGCTTAACCTATATTTGAAATATCCATCTACTGAACCAAAAGACGTTATAGTTGAGATACTGTTAATCTTTAAAATGGGTGAATATGAAAAATGGGGTTGTGTATTTACACAACCCCATTTTTTTGTTCTTTGTTTTGAGTTTATTGTACCTGTAACTTTGTTTGGAACACAGTTCCATCAACGTTTACATGAACAACAAACAACCCCTTTTTATCGGTAGGCATTCCTATTTGTTTAGTCCCCTTCCCTTGCTCTTCTAAAACTAATTTACCATCCAGGGAAAATATTTTTATACTCCATGAGTCCCGTGTATTTAGGGTAAATGTTCCCGAAGTAGGATTTGGATATAAGGACACGGAACCATTGGAATTCAAGTCATAAACAGAGGTTAAATCGTCCACAATAAATTCTTCCGTATTAGAGCAACCATTATTATCAAATACAGTTACGGTATACGTACCACTTGTTAGATTACTAACATTTTTTGTGGTAACTCCGTTTGACCAAGAGTAAACAAAAGAAGGCGTTCCTCCAGATACAGCAATATCAACAAAACCATTATCGGTACCATCATCATGCCCAATCGAAGTAGAAACTATGCCAATAGTATCCGGCTGTGAAACAAACATACTTAAGGAGTACGTATTACTAGCAGCATCGGTTACGGTAACGGAATAACTTCCAGCACCCAAATTAGAAATCATTTGAGAAGATGCCCCAGTACTCCAAGTATAGGTATATGGAACTGTTCCACCAATTACAGCAACCGCTACCATTCCATTAGAACCGCCATTACAATCCACATTAGTTTTGGCCGAAACACCTGCTAGAAGGCTGTTTCCTGCTTGAAAATCGGCCTTTATCACACTCCCATTTTGAGCGGCTTCCACCTGTAATACGTAATACGATTTTCCTTTGGCCAAAAATTTATAATAATCTTTAGAACCCGTTGCCGCTTGAACCTCTTGCCAAGAACCGAATAGTTTTCCCCATACGGTATCAGATGCAACCTCAACATCATGCTGTCTGAGTACATTATAGTTTCCATTTGGCAAATTCAATGTTCCGAAAGCATCAACTACACTTGAAATATTAGTAACTCTTTTCAATCTCAAAGAATCAAAAATTCCCGTAAAAGTATCCGCAACAATGGTATCAATAATTTGAGAAGAACCATAATTAGTGCCCAAGGTTAATGGAAACGGACTTAACAATACATTCGGATTAAAGTTAATTGCACTTACCACCCCTACATCCATGGGATCTCCATAAACACCATCAACCACAGCAGATGACTGGGTTTTAATGAGATAGGTCAAATCACCCCCGGAAGCGCTTAATACCAAATTCGAATTTGGAAAATTAGAAGCCCCCATCATACCGGTAGGGTCCATAAAACTTAACGTATCAATTCCGGAAAAACCCAAACTTGAGTAGTCAAATGTTTGCGCATTTGTAGATGCAGGCAATACGGAAATACCAGACACGGCAACATCGCTTAAATTAATAACCTGATCGCCAATCATTCCAATATCTGTGGAATCAATGGTGATTTGTGCCATTGAAACGAAGGAGGTTAGCAGGAGTAATGAGGTAATTGTTTTTTTCATATTAATTGTTTTTATTATAGGATTGAAGCTCGTATAATTTTTTATATGTCACACTGTTTTCTAATAGGTTAACATGTGTTCCTTGCTCAATAATACGACCTTTTTCGATAACGAAAATACAATCCGCATTAACAATTGTTGACAATCGATGGGCAATAACAATAGAAGTTCTTGATTTCATTAACTGATCCAAGGCTTCTTGAACTAATTTTTCACTTTCGGTATCCAAAGAACTCGTAGCTTCATCTAATATTAAAATTGGCGGATTATTGAGAATGGCCCTTGCAATACTCAATCGTTGTTTTTGTCCACCCGAAAGTTTTGTCCCTCCATCGCCCACATTATAATCGTAACCCCCAGGAAGGCTCATAATAAAATCGTGCGCATTGGCAACCTTAGCGGCCTCCTGAACCTCTTCAAACGAGGCATTTGGATTTCCAACGAGAATATTTCCCTGTACCGTATCGTTAAACAAGATGCTTTGCTGAGTCACCATACCAATCAGACTTCTTAATTCCTCTACCTTCATTTCTTTGGTAGAAATTCCATCAATGGAAATCATCCCTTCCGTTACATCATAAAAACGAGGTAATAAATCGGCAATAGTCGACTTCCCACTACCAGATGGCCCCACTAAGGCAATGGTTTGTCCTTTTGACACCTTGAAGGATATTCCTTTGAGCACCTCCTCCTCTTGGTATTTAAAACGCACAGCAGCATATTCTACTTCCTTTTCAAAGGATCGTTTTTGAATTGGCTTAGAAGGATTGACTATCACATTTTCGGCCAGTAATATTTTATCAATTCGATCCAAAGACGCTCTCCCTTTTTGCACATTATAAATAGCAACGGTAAACGATTTTACGGGAGGAATTACTTGGGTAAAGATGACTATATATACGATGAACTGAGATGCCGATAAGGCACTTTCTGCATTAAGGAGTATCAGGCGTCCGCCATACCAGATGACAAAAACCAAAATCAAAACCCCTAAGAATTCACTTACCGGAGATGCCAAATCGCGTTTCCTATACATCTTGATCATCAACTGGGTGTAACTTTCATTTTGCCGAGAGAACTTACTTATCGTTAATTTTTCGGCTGTAAACGCCTTAATGATTCGTAACCCAGAAATGGTTTCCTCCATCATAGCGACTAACCCACCCATTTGCTCTTGGCCATCATCTGAAGTCTTTTTTAGGGACTTTCCAATACTTCCAACGATAAAACCTGAAACAGGTAAAATCAAAACCACAAACAAGGTTAATTCCGGACTTATCATCACCAGGGTAATTAAATAAACGATAATGGAAAACGGGTCCCTAAACATCATTTCTAAAGAGGTCATTATCGTCCATTCTACCTCCTGAACATCATTGGTCATCCGGGACATAATGTCCCCTTTTTTCTCTTCATTAAAGTACGAAATTGGCAAACCAACTACTTTATTAAACACACTATCCCTTAGGTCTCTCATTACTCCTGTTCTTACAATGGCAAGAAAGAAATAGGAAAAGTACCGTGTCAAATTTTTCAGAAAGATGAAGGTAATAATCAGAATACAAATAAGAACCAGTGCATTCATTTTACCACCTTGCGGATCACTCACAATTAAATCGGCCATGAAATAATAAAAATGATCTACAATCAGGTCCGCATTTACACCTGACCACGATAGAGCTTCGGGAACTTTTTCTAGATACTCCGCATATTCTCCATCTGTTTTTAAAAATATCAGATTCAAGAATGGGGCTAACATCCCTAAAGAAAACAGTCCAAATATGACGGATAATAAATTGAGAACCACATTTAAAAATGCGGATAGTTTATACCCTTTAATGAGTCCAAGTAAACTAAATAACTTTTTCATTTCATTAAAAAATTATTCTAAGCTTTAATGTTAGCCATATAGGTAGCTACATATTTACCAATTACATCAAATTCAAGATTCACACGCGTTCCTTCTTTAAAAGAATGAAAATTGGTATGCTCAATCGTGAATGGAATAATAGCCACACTTACATGTCCAGGAGAAGAATCTACCACGGTTAGGCTAACACCGTTAATGGTAATTGAACCCTTGGATACCGTTAAATTTCCTTGGTTTTGATCGTAATCGAATGCATACTTCCAACTTCCACTCTCTTCCGAAATAGCGGATACATTAGCTGTTTGATCCACATGACCTTGTACAATATGCCCATCAATACGACCGTTCATCACCATGCTACGTTCAATATTCACTTTGTCACCCACGGTCAAATCACCAATATTTGCTTTGTCTAAAGTTTCTTTTATAGCCGTAACCGTATAGTTCTCGCCATCAATTTGGACCACCGTTAAACACACCCCATTATGGGCTACACTTTGGTCAATTTTCAGTTCTGAAGTAATTTTAGATTTTAGGGTGATATGAAGATTTTCTTGATCTTGTTGAAGAGCGACAACTACAGCCAGCTCCTCTATAATTCCTGTAAACATAATTTGCTAATTACTGGGTTCCCCCGATTCTTCTCGAAGCAAAGTTACGGTTCCTTTGAGAACTCGCTCTACAATTCCACTTAATCTTATTTCATACACGGTACATACGTAAAAGTATACCCCATTGGTTACCACAACATCTTCATTCGTATTCCCATTCCATCCCAAACCAGGATCTTTTGTCGTATAGAGTTCTTCGCCCCATCTATTGTATACATGCATATCCACTTCCTGAACATACCTCCACCCTTTTAAGGGAACAAAATAGTCGTTGTAACCGTCTTTCCCTGGGGTGAAAATATTGGGCAATTCGTAGTAGGGACAATTATCCACACACACCGTGTTACTTAATTCACTTTCATTATTAAACGAATCCACGGCACTTACATTATAACATCCAGCTACGGATTCTAATTCTGTAAACTGAATAGAAGTATTTTCAGCACCATTCACCGTGGTAATTATTTGTGATTCTCCTTCTTCAAAAGGGCGGAAATAAATATTATAGCTTACCACATCATCCGTGGTATCACAAATATCATTTGGATTCAACCACGATAAATCATTGTAAAACAACTCACATGAAGAATCTATATCTAATTCTTCGGGTCCACAAGGAGCTTGTTCATCCTTAGGGGTTCCACAAATAATTTGAGAATTATTTAATAAGGGACTTTCAATAGAGTTATCATGGTACTCACCTACTGTTGTAATATAATAACAGTATTCATTTCCATTAATTAAAAATGAATCGGTATAGTTCATCTGGTATGCGGTATCCAGAAAATTAAAATGACCATTTCCATCTTCTTTAAAAATAATCATTTGTTCATTTTTCCAAGGAACGTCAATATCTAATGTCAGCTTCAATCGATTATCAAGAGGTTGTGTATGTAAATACGGGGACGTTGCCACACTGGATGGCCCCACTAAATCACTCCCGCTATAGAGTTCAATTTTATACCGATACTGTATATCGGTAGTATTTAAATTGGAATCAATAAAAACCGTATCAATTACATTTAAATCGAAATTCAAACTGGACACAAATACCTCAGTAAAACTGGCCGAAACACTCCCTCGTAAAACCTTATACCCATAAGGCCCTGGAAATAAATTCGAATCAACTTCCATAGGTTTCGCCCATTTAATGGTATCCGATCCCGAAGTTGTATTTGTATTATTTACACTTACTCGAGTAATTATGGGTACCTCCTTGCGTAATGAGGCACACGTTTCTAGGGATGGATAACTTTCCGCACCATCCTCAAAATAGGCATATACCATATAACAGTATTTAAGTCCAATTGTTAACCCTTTTCCATTTCCATCATCCACAAATGTAGTAGATGATGGCCCCACCGTACTCCCGACCAATTGATACCCGGTAGATGCCGGAATTCCCGTTTCACAATTAGGCGCCACATATCCAATGGAGTCCAATTTTCTGTACACCCTATAACCCGAAGCATTGGTACATGTATTATACCCCCAAGAAACACGTATACTAGAACCTTCGGCTTGAGAAGACACATCCGTGGGTGCAGGACCATTGACTTCTATCCGCCAGTCCAGATAATCTACCAAGTTTACGGGGGCACCATTATCGCCTGCACGAAAAACGACAAAATAAGGGTAAGCACGGATATGGTTACATTGGGTCGCCCATCTAAACTCTTGGGTGACTTCCCTTTCATCCGACTTTCTAGGAAATGTTGCCTGGTTCCCCTGAACTTCAAAAGGGTCCCCTTTAGCCTGAAGCTCCACTCTTTGATATTGACCCTGAATAAAATCATTATCAAGAGCCGTAATACTTTTTAACAAAACTTCCGTAGCCGTTACACAGGTGTCATTAATGGGTACGATATGAGGAGGGGAATTTTCGGTACAACTGGCAATAGTGATTTGCAAATCGCGTAGAATACTCCCTACTTTAATTTTATTATTACCAAACCTCCGCCATTCTTCTATCAATATCGCCACATTATATTCCCCAGCAATTTTAGGGCTGTCCCAAATAATAGTTCCTGTTACTGGATCTATCGTAATATTATTATTGGGTCCCGCAGGCCATTGATCAGGAAGAGTATAACTAGGGATAGTAGCCCCACCATTACCTAGGCAAGCGACCAAAGAATAAGATAAACTATCACTTTCACCATTATTAGAAATATCCTGGTCTACCGCTCCTGGATTGTGTTTATACAGCTCATTTAAACACCCATTATCAATTGGAGGATAGTGTAAATAAGGAGATGAATTGGGAACTCCAGATGGAAAAATAATAAGCTCGGCATATACAAAAAACACCACATCTATAGAATTAGGAATATTCACTACCCCAGAATTTCTATTCGGGTCTTCCATGGTTATGCGATAAGACCCAGTTCCCGGAAAAGTATGTTCCCCTACATATTGATTTAACTTTGTACCACTCACCCCTAGCGAAATAGCGTCTCCACAATGTAAACATTGCGGGAAATTTCCAGTACACGGAGATCCATTTACCCGAGGCAGAAAAGTACTCGAACCATCCCCAAAAAAAACTTCTAGCTCACATCTATCGGCAGTAAAAGACTGTAGATCGGTATAAGTGGTAACGGTAATTCGGTATGTAAAGCCGGAAACATGTTCATAGGAAATTTCACCCGCCCGATTATGAGTAGCAAACGACTTGATAGAGGCGAGCCCCAAAAAGAAAAACAATCCAATTAAAATCTTCCTCATTCTTTCCTTACATGGAGGTTAACGTAGAATCCTATACAAAGGTATAGTTTATCCTAAACTTTTCACCATCACTTTACCAGAAGGTAAAGACGCCAATCACCAAATTTAGGTTGCTCTAAAGTACGATACATTTTACACGGATGGCTATTTTTGTACCGTAGAATGGAAAATTATTCGATTCTAAACTCAAGGCAAATAATCATGAAGAAAGGTTCAGATAAGATTAAGGTAGCAATTTCGTGTGGCGACATTAACGGAATTGGATTAGAAGTGTTGATCAAATCATTTTTAGATACTAGAATGTTTGAATCATTTACGCCATTAGTTTATGGCAATCCAGCAACATCAAAAGCATACCGAAAGCAATTAGGGACTCAAGACTTCAGCTTTCATATGATTCAAAATCATTTGAAGTTCAATGCAAAAAAGGTAAACCTAATCGAAATTACCGATACCGAAGTGGACATAAAATTTGGAAACGTCACACCAGAAGCCGGTAAACTTGCCTATGAATCCATAAAAAGTGCCACGGATGCCCTAGCGGCCAATCATGCGGATGTTTTGGTAACTGCCCCCATACACAAACAAAATATTCCTTGGGAAGATGAAAACATAAAGGGGCACACGGAGTATTTAGCCAATTATGCGGGGGAAGAAACTCCGTTAATGATGATGGTCCACAACAATCTAAGAGTGGGTGTCGTTACGGGTCACATACCTCTTAAAGAGGTTTCAACTGTTCTTACCAAAAAGAAAATTGTGGATACTTTAGAAGTATTTAGAAAAAGCTTGGTTCAAGATTTCAATATTCACCAACCTAAAATCGCTGTACTTGGATTAAATCCACATGCGGGTGATAATGGCGTAATTGGTAAAGAAGAACTAGATACCATTATTCCTGCCCTAGAGGAATTTAATTCAAATAACAATATTGCCATAGGCCCTTTTGCCAGCGATGGCTTTTTTGGCTCTGGTCAATTCAAAAAATTTGACGGTGTTTTGGCCATGTATCATGACCAAGGATTGATTCCCTTCAAAACAATATCTAACAATGAAGGCGTGAATTTTACTGCGGGATTACCCATTGTAAGAACTTCACCAGATCATGGTACTGCTTTTGATATTGCTGGAAAAAATGAAGCGGACCCTATGAGTTTTAGAAACGCTATTTATTTAGCGGCTGACATTTTTAGAAATCGAAAAATGTATCGAGAAATAACTCAAAATTCATTAAAAACTAAATAATTTGAATGGGGGGGGGTAAATAAACTTAAACAAAACCACTTTCGCTCATGAGAGCTTACCGTATCCAAGGAGATTAAATAAAGAAAGAGGAGCTCCTTAACTCCTCTTTCACTCCTTTCACTCATGAAACTACTAAGAACCAAATTCTATAGTAATAACAAACCTAAACATTAGTATATACGATGGATTTTCCTTAAAGTTTCGTTTTGATCAACGAAAAGACAAAAATGTTCTTCCTATTTACTCAAACACTTTTTATTCGGGGATTTACCTCCGGGGACTGCTGTTTTCAGTATCCCTTTTCAAAATTCGTTAACCATAAAAAAGGGAAACCTCTCGATTCCCCTTTTTTCCCTTTCACCCATGTTATTACGTAATGACTATCTGTCTGTAATAACTTATCTAAACTAAACTTCCTTAGTTTACGGGACTTACTCATAAAAGTTTCATTTATAGTAATAATTACTTTTTTTTCCAGTTGTACAGATGTCACGAAAAGGACAATACACCTTTTTGCTACCCAAAGTATAAGCAAAAGAGTGGTAGGTTTTAAGTGGAGTTAAATATCCAATTCTTAAGAATTTCCGAGAAACTCAAATTTTTGCTATTTAATTTTCACCCCATTTTTAAACACCACGGTTTTTAATGGTTTTCCATCTTCACCAAAAATCTCATACTTCCCATTTAATCGGCCGTTTTTATACGAGCTATGATTCACCAGAATCCCTTTTTCATTGTACACTTTACAACTTCCATTGGGGCGATCATTTTTAAAATATTGCTCTCGCTTTATCTGTCCTTGCGGATAGTTGAAAATCCACTTACTTGTTTTTGAACCCGCTACATACGCACCGGCAGATTCCAACTTCCCGTATTCCGTAAAATACTCCCACTTTCCATCTTTCAGGTTGTCTTTAAACAGACCCTGTTCACGCTTTACGGATTTAGGATACCAAAACGTCCACTCACCGGTACGGACACCATTATTCCATGGCCCCGCATATTTGGGATACCCCGCTTCAAACCAACCTTCCCAATCTCCATCTAACTTTCCGGCTTTAAAGCTTCCTTTATCCTTTAGTTTACCGGTCTCGAAATAAGAGATCCAGGCTCCTTCTTCTTTTCCTAATTGATAAGATCCTTGGGTAAAAACCTGCGCATTTTCCCAGTAACTCGTCCATTCGCCTTCTTCCAAATTCGATAGGTAAGTACCTGTTCTAAACAGTTTACCACTTTCAAAGTAAAAACTCCAAGTACCATTTTTTTCACCATTCACATACTCACCTTCCGACTCCTTATTCCCATTTGAGAAATAGACTTCCCAATGGCCATCCTCTTTCCCTTCCACATATTCTCCCGTCCAGTCTTTATCTCCATTATCGAAAAAAGCCTCCCAAGCTCCATTTCTAAAGTTATTTTTATACTGACCCGTATGACTCAATTGTCCGTTCTTAAAAAACAACTCGTAGGCACCCTCAATCTTACCATTTACAAAATTCATCTTTTTCCATATATCCCCACCTTCATACCAATAGGTCCATGCACCCGAAAGAGCACCATCGGCAAATTCGCCTTGGTATTTAGCTTGTCCGGATTCAAAGTACTTTTTTGTTCCGCCATTACGAACTCCTACTAAAATAGAGGACTCCTCCTTTAATTCGCCTCCTGCATAATAATATCTAACCTTACCCGAACCGGAAACCACAATCTGTTCTCCATCCACGTCCCAAAAATCAATTATTTGACGAGCTCCTTCCACGCAATTTTCCGTTTTCCACAATTTTCCTGCAGGAGTCCAGAACCTCCATAGGGAATCACAGGCATCTTTTTTAAAGAACCCTTCTTCTCTTTTGGTTCCATTCTCATACCATGCGAGGTAAACACTATCTCTAACACCTCTTTTATAGTAGTTTTCAACTTCCTTATGTCCGTTTTCGTAAAACAGAATTTGTTTCCCATTTACGAATCCCCTCCGATATTCGGTTTCCTCACTCACTTTCCCCGAAGGGTACCAATAGGTCCATAAACCGGATTCTTTCCCGTCTAGTAAATCACCCTCACTACGTTTTTGAGTTTCAGCCTTGTCGTAGTATTCCACTAAATGGGTTAGCTCTTGTCCAAAAACCGGTGTAATTAGTCCAATAAAGAAGATAAAAATGATGTGACGCATTTGATGTATTTTCAACAAAAGTATACTGGCATCCGATTGGAATACCTAGGTTAACGAAAATATATCCACATTTATTTCAGAATATATAATTGGTCTAATAATTCTTACTTTAGCAAAAAATACGAAGTACACCATGGCCATTTCCAAAAGCACCATTCAGTTTTTAAAAGACCTTTCTAAGAATAACAATAGGGATTGGTTTGCCGAAAACAAATCCACCTATACTTCTGCACATGAAGACATCATTTTGTTTGCGGATAATGTACTTGAATTATTAAATGAGTTTGACAAAATTGAAACCCCAAGTGGAAAAAAAGCTGTCAAACGTATTTACAAGGATGTACGGTTTAGCAAGAACAAAGATCCCTATAAGAACAATTTTGGACTGGGTTATGTTCGATCTGGAGCCAATAGAAGAGGGGGGTTTTACGTTCACATTCAACCCGACTCCCATTTTATTGGGGGTGGTTTCTGGTCTCCTGAAAAAGAAGATTTACAACGTATCAGAAAACACATTGAGACAGACGATTCCGAACTAAGAAGGGTTATTAATTCAAAATCCTTTACATCCACTTTTGGGGAACTTCAAGGGGAACAACTTAAAACTGCCCCTAAGGGGTTTGATAAAGAACATCCTGCTATTGATTTATTGCGATACAAACAATTTCTAATAGGAAAAGAGTTTAGTAACGAAGAGGTTCTCGCTAAAGACTTCCCAAAAACAGCAGCCGAAACATTAAAGGCAATGTTGCCATTTTTCGATATAATGACAGAAATGCTAACCACCAACTTGAATGGAGAAAGCCTAATCGATTAACTAAAAGTCCCAATCTTCATTAAATATTCCGGTACGAATTCCAATTCGCGGCCAAAAGATACTTCGAGAAACACCATCAATGGTTTCATTATACGTGGACAGGTTAATTTCTGCTCGAATATTGGCTTTTGCACTTAATAAATAGGAGGCTTTTAAATCAAATGTGGTTAACAATCTAGATACTCCTTGCCCAACTTCGACCCCGTAATCATAAGGTCGTTGATCATACGGTTTAAAAATATTAGCACCATAACTAACGGTGTCACTACCCGAATCAATTCCCTGCATTAACACAGTGGTTTTCAATTCAATATAGAATTTATTAATGTAGTAATTCGCTAAAAACACCCCTTCATTAAAGTTCGCCCCCGCAGCATGCGCTAAGGGTTGATTCATATGTCCGTATGCTTGTGACGATAGATTATGACTATACGTATAGGGTCTCACATAATTAAACTCCCCTTGAAGGGTTAATCGATCAATATTAAAAGCATCGTAATATTTAACTCCGAGTTGCACCCCATATTTGTTTGCCCACCATCCCGTGTTGTCTCTTATTTCACTCAATTTAAATTCGTCCAAAACCAATTGACTATACAGTTTAACTTGGTTGGAAGCTTTAAAACTTACATTTAATCCCATCAATGCATTATCACCCGAACCCATACTAAATTCAACTGGGCGAAGGAAAATAATTGGATTTAAATAGTTAGGGTCAAAGCCTCTATCCACCACCGAATCCTGCCCCACCCATTGAATACTTTCAAAAAGGCCAACGCTCCATCTTCTAGCAATATTTATAGATAAATAATGGGAACTAGAATACTTGTCATTAGAGTTATCGGGTGCTCCAGGCACCTCATACACATCATCCATTTTGGCAAACAAATTTACATATTTAAAGCGCCAAATATTTGTGGTTATTCGAAAGTAATTATAATTCGTACTGGCATCACTTAATAATAAAGAGCGGTATCCTTCTCCAAACTTATTTTTCCCTCTACCCAATGTGAAATTGAAGTATTTGATAGGAGAATAACTAATATACCCGTTTGAATTATTATAGTAATAGCCTAAGTCAGATCGGTAGCCCCACCCTTGACCTGGCACCACTTTATTTCTAAACACATAATTCTCGACATAACTTGGGAAACTGGAATTACTCCCCATAAAATTAATATTGACATCCAATACTTTCCCAACCATTCCCGAAAAGTTAAGTCCAATTCCTGTTTGGGCAAACGTTTTTGCATCTCTACCAGACTCAAACCCTACCAAAGCTTCACCCACTGGGGTTAAAGACAGCTTAACCGGAAATTTAACGGAATTCTTATTCAATTTCACATCCAATAAAAACTTATCGGTATAAAAGTCCGCTTGATACACTTGCTGGAACCACTCCGCACTATCTACATCCTGAGTTTGATACGGGAAAATATCTGGATGAAACATAGAACCTAAAGTATCCATGTTATTTTGAATCGGAAGATTTATTTGCCTTTGAAAAGGAAGGTACAATCTATTTTGTGAGAATGTCTCTAGACTTAAAACAGTAATGGTCAACACCAACCAAAAACGATATGTATGGGTATATCTCATTAAAAATCGTAATAAAGGTTGCGTAAATTTGTTTTCACCCCAAAGTAAACCCAGTTGGTATTAGGCCCAAAGGAATCCACTCGGTATCTCACTCCCATATTCACCATCAGGTTTGTTATAGGATTAAGCAAATAGGCCACATTAGCCTCGTAATTATCTATCAGATGTTGTTTAGTTGCCGATTTGTTTAAATGTCCAATAACCCCTCGAAGGCTACCCAGAACACGCTTATAACGATAACTAATCCTGAAATTTAATTCCGTAAAATCTTCCATTTTTTGCAATGCCAAGGGTTGGTTAAAATGAAAGTAATCGACATAGTTATTTTGGGTGCCATAAATATTTTGCCCTACCTGATTAAATTCCGCTTGAAGATTCAATCCTTGAACCTGTAGCACATCGTACATTTTAGTTCCTATTTGAAACCCGGAACCACCTCCATTTGTGCCGTAAGAAAACTGCCCGTAAAACCCCACATGGGTAAATGGTTTTACAAATGCATTCAAACCTAAAATGGAGCTCACCAAGGTATCATTACTCTTTATAGCGGTCGTTAGAAAAGGAACAGGATTCAAGAACACCGGGTCAAAATCTTGGGATTTGGTATATTCATTCCAACGCTCCCATATCACTCCTTCAAATAAACCGATTTCAATTTTTGGACTGGGCTTAAAAGTCAGGTAATTAAAATTAGCTTGTTTTTTAGCAAATAAATCATCCCCAGTGGTCGATTGCACTCCCTTAACCCGAGTCAAATTTTGAAGTGACGCCCAATTGGCATGGTAATTCACTTTATTCTCAAATAGACTCAACCCTACCTGTAAAAACAAATAAGGAGCGGTATTATCAGATAACAGTAAGGACCGATATCCATTTCCAATAAACATTTTATCCTGCCCAAATTGCACACTTACATTCTTGGAGGCTTGGAAATTAACAATACCGGTAACTACCGGGTAATCATATCCCGAATATTTGAAAGGCTTTGCTTTTCCTTGACCTGGAACTACGTTACTGGCACGGATCATACTGTCTACATAACTTGGGAAATAGGATTGTGTTTCATAGAAATCGGTCCGGAAATACACTTTATCTGTAATATTACCTTGAACCAATATAGCCCTCGTATTAGTCGTTATCTGACCTTCCGAACTGTCTTCAAAATCATTCCCTAATTCCAAGTTCATTAATACATCAAAGGTCAGGTACAAATCCTCCGCTTCAATTACCACAAGGTTTTCCCGAAACAACTTCCTTCCTATCCAGTTTTGATATTCTCTAGTGGTATATCTGTCGTTGGTTCTTTTGACCAGGGTATCGTAATCGGACTTATTTAAAAGGAGCGGTTTAAAAGACAAATGAATAATTGAATCACTTTCATACAATTGGCGCATGGCGTCATGACTAGTAACCGGATCAAAGGGTAGCAATGTTTTTTGTGCCATGACCTGGGTAAATCCCAAGTAGAGTGAAATAAATAGAAAGCAGATTATAACTTTTTTCATAATGGAAATATACAATGGATTATGTCAGGTCAGCGATAATGTTCTTTAACAAACTGCTTGCTCCAATTCTAAAATAACGTTTATTCATCCAATTATTACCCAATACATGCTGTACCAAATTCCAATATTGCATAGCGTCACTTGAACTAGAAATACCACCAGCCGCCTTAAATCCGACCATTTTTTGTGAATTAAAAAAATGATCCTTAATGGCCAAACACATGACTAGGCTCGCTTCGATAGATGCACCAGAAACACCTTTCCCGGTGGATGTTTTAATGAAATCAGCGCCATTTTCCATCACCACCATAGCGGCCAAATACACCTGTTCCAGATTTAATTCACACACCTCCAATATGACCTTGAGATGAGCCTTCCCTGCGGCATTCGCAAAGGCTTTAATTTCTTTCCCTAAGGATTCATAATCATTATCCAGAACCATCCCTCTATTAATGACTACATCTATATCATCGGCCCCTGCCTTCGCAGCGTTCGCGACTTCCAAGACTTTCGACTCTAAATTGGCTTGACCATGAGGGAAAGATGCAGCTACACATGCAGTGCTAATCTCGCTACCTTTCAAGAGTTTCGATACTTCAGCGGTGAAATTAGAATAAACACATATGGCCGCTACCTTGTCCCTATTATTCTTCTTTAGTAATTTCAATCCATTAACTACAAATGCATTTACAGAAGCAGGACTATCGTTCGCATGTAAGGTGGTTAAATCTATACACGTTAATACTTTTGTTAAATCGGACGCATTAAAATTTGAACTAAAATCTTGGTTTGATCTCATTTCAGTGCGTACCCAATCTTGTAGTTCCGTATGGTTCATAGTCTAAAATTGAAGATCTAAAAGTAAAAAAGCCTTGACAACTAATGCCAAGGCTTTCCATTCTATTTGTAAATTACAGTTATTGTAACTTAAATACGATAGGTAAATTAAAACGAACCCTTACGGCTTTACCACGTTGTTTACCGGGACTCCAGGTAGGCATTGATTTCACTACTCGAATAGCTTCTTCATCACATCCACCACCAATTCCACGTAAAACACGTACATCGGTAATCTTACCATTTTTCTCTACTACGAAAGACACATATACCCTACCCTGAATATTGTTATCCTGAGCAATATTTGGATAATTCATATTTTTACCGAGATAGGCATACATTTTTGCATCCCCACCAGGAAAGGAAGGATTAGTCTCTACAATTGTAAAAATTTCCTCTTCAGCTGCTTCTTCCTCTTCTTCTACGGCCACAATCTCAATGATTTCATCTTCATCGGATTCAGAGTCCTCAATTTCCAACTCTTCTTCAATCTCCTCATCATCTTCCACAATCTCAATAATGGTTGCTGGTGGTGGGGGTGGAGGGGGTGGAGGTAACTCTTGTTGCGTAATAGGAATAATTTCTTCATCCTCTTGATCCAATACTAGTTTACCTAGTTCTTGAAGGCGCGCATCATACGTTTTC
Source organism: uncultured Flavobacteriales bacterium (assembly GCA_913062955.1). GTDB lineage: Bacteria > Bacteroidota > Bacteroidia > Flavobacteriales_G > Salibacteraceae > CAJXZP01. The sequence continues at coordinate 47,039 of CAJXZP010000021.1, forward strand.
CATTCAAAGGACAATAACAACACTGAAAGTGCCACTACTGCTCCAATCATGAAGTACATAGACGTCTTTTTATTTACATCAACTTCTGGATTTTTTTTAACTTCCATGTGTATCCAATTTTTAGTTTGCTAAAATAGCAAGAATATTTTTAATATTTGTCAGCTCTATGTTACTTTAACGTAAAAATAATAGGGAGTACATAATATACCCCTACCTTTTTACCTCCCTGTTTTCCAGGTTTCCACAACGGCATACTAGAAATAACACGAATTGCTTCTTCATCAAAACCAAATCCCTGCGGATTTAAAACCTCTACTTCCGATATAGAACCATCTTTATTAACGATGAATTGGACAAATAGTTTGGATTCAAGTCCGTTTTCTTGTGGGAAATTTGGATAATTGGTATGTCTCCCCAAATACCGATACATGGCGGGCTCTCCCCCAGGAAATTCTGGCATCTGTTCCGGTATCCTCATTATCGTTTCTTCCACAAACGGTTCTGGTTCTGGAGTGAAAATAATAGTAGCCGTCACCTTGGGTTCCGGTTTCACCGGTTCCAATAGTGGCTCTGGATCTGGCTCCACAAACGGCTCGTCCGAAGGTTTGGGAGGCACAGGTTTAGGTGGGGGTGTGGTCTTTGGTGTACGTAAAGTTATCGGAGGAAGGTCATCCGGTATATCAATAACCTGCCCGAGCGGGTTACAAACAATTACGGGTTCCACAGGTGATCTATATTCAAATGCGAGTAGGGTGGTGCTTAAGGCCACAATTAATCCTATCAGGAAATACTGTGGTGATTGTCTTCTGTAATCTTTGTTGGAGGACTTTTTTTGTTCCATGTCTTAAAGTTTTTAGGAGATCCATAAATAATTAAAAACAGAATTACACCTATAATACCACCAACAGTGTTGGCATAAAAATCGGCTAACTCTGCGGACCTAGAAACAAACTTCGTGCCTTGAATTATTTCCACCAGACCTCCGAATGGAACAGACACGGAAAGAGCGAATAAAATGGGATGTTTTTTTAATGTTGGAAATTGCGTTTGACGCACATTCCCTAGGATTAAAAGGAAAGTAAAAACACAATAAAAAAAGAAGTGTACGACTAAATCAGCATTGGACATATGTACTTTAGGAAATTCCCTTCCAGGAATAAAACTGAGCACCGCAATTAGCAGTGCCCAGAATAGTGTGGCTTTGTTTTTTTGTAAATACAAAGCAAATTATATGTTAACCTGTAATTAAAGCTTCGTAAGCTGCTGCATCCAAAAGGTCATCTAATTGAGAAGGCTCAGAAATTCTAATCTTCACCATCCAACCTGCACCAAAAGCATCCGAATTAACCGTTTCTGGAGCATCTTCTAGGTCTTGGTTAACTTCCAAAACCTCCCCCGATAAAGGCATATACAAATCAGACACGGTTTTAACCGCTTCCACAGTACCAAAAGTTTCTTCTCTATCCAAAGTATCACCTTCAGTGTCTACTTCAACGTAAACAATATCACCAAGCTCTCCTTGAGCATAATGGGTAATTCCAATAGTAGCAACGTCACCATCCATTTTAATCCATTCGTGATCTTTTGTGTATTTTAATTCTGCAGGTATTGCCATGATAAATTATATTAATGTTTTTATGTTCAAAATTTGAATCCCAAAGGTATTATTTTTTCCTACCCGCTTAAGTTAAATCGAATACTAAATCCACCGTTAGTAGTCGAATTAGGATAAGAAAGAGAGATCACTGGTGTATTCGAGATATAGTCAAAGAAGAGACGAAGAGTTAATTTAGAACTCAATTTGTAATCCCCTGTCAGTTTCAATGACAATGAATTTTGACCATTGGTAGGCGTATTTGGATTAATCTCAGTATCCAACTGACGAGTGATACTCAAACTCTTTCTTATGGAAAAATCACCTCGCACTTTGAAATCACTTTTTATGGCTCTTCGCTTGGTTTTTGGTTGGAAAGGCGCTCTTAACTTCTTAAAAGTATAGCCTAGGCCAATGGTTAATTCTTCTCCTCTAATTTCTAATACTTGTAAACTACGGGTACTTAAATTTAAAGTTCTGTTTTTCTTAAAGGCAAATTTCACTTGAATGGAATTCTTTAAGGTAACATCAATTCCAATAAGAGGACTAAACGACTCGTTGATCGTAATTCCATTAAAGTTGTTTTTTGCCGTGAAATTATTATTAATGGAACTCGTATCCCTTACGGAGGTAAATCCAGTTCCAAGCTTATCATCATACTGCACATTTGAGGTATATCCACCCACTATATACGCTGACTTATAGCCCGAAGTAATACTAATATTTCTAAATTTCTTTTTTAACGCAGGGATTTTAGCCAACCCAGAATAGGTTAAGCGCATATTGGGAATATAAATTTTACTAAAAATATTTGTACTGTAATCCTCGGCATCCTTTCCACTATATGCCGCCAAAAATGCTGGAATCAACACATCGGAATGATTGGGTCCAAAACCATCATAATAACCACTTGAGGTAGCTCCGTCAGAATATGCGGTATCATTTTTTGCAATAGACGCCTCCCCTAACCTTTTAGAAATTATCACCCTGTTTTCCGAAAACTGTTCAAATGCCTGACTGATATAATTATCCCCATCCTTACCAAATGCGGTACCAAACATAAAGAATGAGGAAGTGAAATTACCTTGCATGATTGGGCTATCTCTTTGAAATACATCCGTCACCAACTCACCCTCAATTTCAATTTCATCGTAATATCGATTGTACGTAGAATAGCTTTGCACATCATTCCACATGGTATTTAATTCCACCCTAAAATCACGGATAGGTTCTAAGGTTAACTTCAAATTTAATTTCTCACCCGTGGTGGTTCGATACTGATTATTAAAATCCGGATTCTTCCAGAGCCATTCATTCTTTTCCGCATAACCCAAGTAATCTTCGGAATCTCCAAAACCCGCTTGTTGTCCAAAAACAAAACCCCATCCTGGAGCAGACCAATCCGAATTCATCCCCATAGCTTCGGTTTGTGGGATATAACCCGGAAGCATAATACCTTGAGTATGTCCATAACTCGCATCCCCTTTTCGCACCATCATCAATACTCTGGCAAATGCATCTACAAAAGCAGGGGGGCCTGTCTTTTTAGGTTTTTTAGATTTTGCACTCCCCGTATCCGCATCCGACTTAGCCGTTTTAGAACGTGATTCCGCTGTTTCTCGTTTCTTAGCTCCGGGTCGCTTGGAGTTGATTCTTTTTAGGTACTTAGATTTATTATATAGGTTCACAAAATTCAACGATCCATTTAATTGAATGTTTTGGGTGTTTTGAATGGTGTTATTCGAATCCTCATTAATAATTAAAGGTCCTCGAACCCAACTATAGGTAGACCCATACTTGAAAGTAGTTTTGGTCCAATCTAAGACGGGGATTTTATTAATGGGTACATTCCACGTTAAATTAAACCCATGATTGTAATTCATCGTTTTACCAAACTCCCTAATACTTGCCATTACCGTATCTCTCCAATATTCTTCATCTTGCGGACGTTCCGCAGTTTCTTCAATTAAAGATTTATTAGTTGCGTTAAAGTCAATTTTTAATCCTTTCGCCAAATCCCAACGAAATCCATACTTTCTGTTCCAATCGAAGGTTTTATTAACGTAAACTGGAATATCGGTCAACAATTCTGGGTTGTTGTTTCGGGTACGAGATTCTTGATATTGACGATTTACATCGGTAGAAAAGGTGAAAGATTTGGGATAAAGGTTAAAGTTTAAATCTTTCACCAAGGCAAACCAATCGGAACTATTTAAAAATTTGTTTTGTGCAAATGGTTTAATGTTTTTGGGAGACGTAGAGAAATTATACCCCAATCCACCCCGATATGTTTTTGTGTTATCGAATTCGGTTTCAAAATCATGCATTTCGGTAGAATTAAACGAATAGTTCAATGCAAAATTGGAGATATCATACACTTGGCGTTTTTTCTTAACATTGGTTTTTTCCTTCCGTACATTGGTAAAATTCAAACTCTTTCGAGTCACCACTCTTTGCTGCACATTCCGTACCGAATCTTGTTGCCTCCCCGCAGGGAATGCTTCTTTCACGTAGGTATTAAATTCCACATCTGGAGCCAATGGTGCATATTGAGGTTTTACAATCCCAATAGTATAACCTGCATAAGCTGGAATTTTAATTCCCGATTTCTTACCAAAGAATTTACCCAAATCTGCATTGGCTTGTAGATCCAAATCTTGACGAGTTTCCCGTTGACGTTCACTAATTTTCTTTTCAATACTTCCCCATCCTGGAGTACTCATACTACCTGAAACCGAAACATTGGCAAAGTCAGCCAGTTTTGCATTTGCAGTTACAATAGCTGCCCATCCACTTTGGTCATCAAAATCAGAAAGACGTAATTCATTAAACCAAATTTCGGCACATTTAGCCTCTCCATCATCCGTTTCATCGCCTAGTTTTTTTCGGGGATTACGAACCCCCAACATGATTGTTTTTACTCCACTTAAAGTTGGATTACCTACAATGGTTATTCTCGCTTTACCGACTTGCAAAGAATAAGGATTTGAGAAATCAGCTAGTCCCCCGGCCAAAATAGCTTCCTTGCCTCTTTTTAACTTGACGTCCTTAAAATCATTTAAAGAAATCTCCATATTATTCGCTTCCGGCCAAACAATTAACCTTTGTTGGTCGTCATCCCCATTATATTGTCCTTCTGGCGTAATTTTTAGCGGGATTTCATATTCGTAATAGTTATTTTCAAAATCGGTTCCTACGCGCATAAATGCGACCAATTCATTATCGTTTACCGGCATTTCATCAATATAAGACTCGGCATGCACAAACATCTTAATGGTATTATAAGACAACATATCGAGATCAAAAGATCTATACACCCCTCTACCTTCTCCATCCGGTAAGGCACACAAGTTAACCGCTAAAGACTGCTCATTTAACTGGTTTTGGTTCGTAGAACCCACATTAGTTTCTCTATTAATAGCAGGAGGTAGTACATAATTAACGGGTATTTTTGACGAGTTCACCTCAATATTTACGGCAGATACATCAAAATTGGTATTGTCATCTCCTAAAATATATTCACCGGCATCTTCTAAACTACCATCATACTTTCTCCATTCCCCACGAACCAATTCGAAACGCGCCAAACGCATCACCGCTTCATGTTCGAACCCTCTCATGAACACCCGCATAAAACGAATAGAATTGAAATCTCTAGCTCCACCTACAGAAATACCCTGACGAATTGGGATTTTTAATTGATACCAATCAATTTCTCTATCCCGGCCATCTTTGGTAGGGATGGTGGCAGTACGAACATCTGTAATGTAGTTATTTCCTACATTATCTCGGTTAAAATCAGATTTACTCACTTTAATCTTATACTGCCAATAAGATTCCGTTTCATCTACATTTTTATCCTTATTAATATCCTCTTGATTGGGACGAGAAGAACCTAGAGCATCCCCATCGGAACCACTAATTGGGGAGTTTCCTTCGTACCCATTAAACTTTTTATACCGAGTTAAAATATCCGCTTCGGCATTATCATAGGCATCTGTTTTAAAATACTGGAAGTTATCTTGAGAAATATCATTGGCAAGAACAGGAATATTGGCTACCTGAGAAGCATAATTAGAAAAGAATATTTGCTCTTCACCATCTCTTAAACCATCTAAACCCACATCTTGGTATTGCCGTGCATCTGGGTCATTATCAAAGCCATCTACAATTTGGTTACCAGGAGTGTATCTACCCCAGCTAGAAGTAAATGGCTCCGTAGCAATATCGGTGGGTGGTACCGAAATTCCATTTTCAAAAAAGTTTTGCCCATCTCGTTGCACATCTTCAGAGATAGAACCTAAATTGATATACATTTCACCCTTGTCATCCGAATACGCATAATCCTCATTAAATGGATCCATTACCCAAATTTGGATGTATTCAATATTGGATGCTTCAAAGTTCTGTTGGGTAATTTTTCGTTGAATTCCACCCCATCTCGTTTCAGGAGCTAAAAGAGACCCATCATTAAGGTCAATACCCTCACTATATTTTGTCCCGATAGAATCTTCCCCGTTAAAATCGTAGTTGTTTTGGCCTTTTTCTGAAGGATAAAAGGCCAAATCTAAGGTACGTATATTCTGATTTTGAACACTACTAACTTGTTGATTTTCAAAAACCTCCGTCACGGTGATTTCACGCATAAAGTGATTACTGGTCATGGTTGGATCATTCTTGATATGCGCAGGTGTTCTAGAGTCATCTCTAAAAAACAATTGATCAATTTGATACCAGGAAAATAAAGCTCTATTAAAACCCAAGGCTACATTATTAGACAAAGAAGCTTCTGGAAACAGATTGGATTGGTTTTGAGGAATAGAAGCCAAAGACCAAGAACTCTGGGTCATTAATTCAATGGTGGATTGACTACCTTCAAAATCATCAATATAAGAATTTCCATCTTTTCCAATTGCTTTGGAGTGTCCTGGAAGAAACTGTGCAAATTCACCTACTACGGAAAAATTTGATTTTGCCTTGGTATCAATTCCAGGAATCTTATCCACCAATCGAGTTAATAACTGAGACTCTGAACGGTAAGTTCCATCCACCCCCCAAACGGTATTTGAAATAGGCTCATCCCCATAACTCGTTTTTTGAGTTAATGGTCTTTCGGATAAATTCATAATAGTACCCCCAACTAAGAAATCTTTCGAGATTTTGAAATCAAAACGAGCCGCCATCATGGTTTTGGTTTGAATGTTAAATAGCGAATTACTTTCTAAAGAAATTTTGATAGGAATACCGGACTCCAATAAACCTTGATTCAGTATTTTCACTCTACCTCTATTGTAATCTACGGTATAATCAGATCCTTCTACCAGTTCTCTTCCACCAGCAGTTACCTTTACCGAACCTTCTGGTATTTGCATGGCGCCCACTGAGATATCACTACTTACGGAAGATTCATACTTTCCTTTAAAATAAAATCTATTCTTATTTGGGAACTTGGCCTTTGCTTCTGGCTGTGTATTGGTATATAAGGAATCGAATGCGTATTTCTCAATAAAATCAGCGTCTCCATTGGAAATATTATGAATATGACTTCCAAACGGTTCCAATACCGGGAAGAAAATCTTACCATTTCGGGGATTAATATTAGGGACATGCGTTGGGGCGGATAAGAAATCAAAAACGCCATCCGGACCTTTTCTCATATTCCGATCCATTACATCTAAACCCATTACTTGAATTAACGGAATCCCTGAAACCAAATCAGACCCTGTAGGAAGGTAATTGGTAGGCACTCCGGTTCTTCTATCCAAATACCAAATATCAAATTTGAAGTTATTCGCTTGAATTTGGTACGCCCCAATCGAATATACATTCTTCATCATCAAATCCCACATCGGTGCCTGAGTATTGATTTTTGAACTCTTCAACATTTTGGTAATCATGGCTTTTTCGTTCGCTACATCGGTAGAAAACTCACCTACTTGAAACACTTCATTTTGATACGTATATTGGTAGGCTACTGACAACACCTGATTGGGTTGCATTTCCATGTTTAAGGAGATCACTCCAAGCAAAGGATTGAATGAATAATCGTTTGCGGCAAGTAATCTAGCCAAACCCACTTTTTGATAATCTTCTTGCGACACATAACCCATAGCCTCCAGAACAGGGGTAGCTTGGTTATAATTTTTCACGGGGTCAATATTAACTTGACTAAACAGGGAATTGGAATTATTACTTGGATATTCCGAACTAGAATAAACAACCAAAGGTCCACGGCCATCTTGGTTGAATACTTTCGTGGCATCCACTTCTCCTAAATCTTGAAATGCGATTAAGTTTCTTGTATTTTGAGTGGTGTTATTATTGTTAGTTACCCACACTTCGATACGAGTTACATTAAATCTGGACGATACAAAAGGAGGACTACTAGACATAGCCTCTTCGTAATTATCTCGAAAGTATTGTGAAATAAAATAATGCCGGTTATCATCGTATTCATCGGCCTTTAATTCGTATTCCTTTACTTGTGCCCCACCCTTTACCTCAATCTCTTCTTTTTTACCTTTTTGTTGGGAGATTACACTCGTTACTTCTAATCTTCCAAATTTCAATTTGGTTTTTAAACCAAACAAACTTTGCGAACCTGTAATTAATGACCCGGATAATGGGAGAGCTACGTTACCGGCTTCAATTTTTTGAATAATGTCGTCATCATAACCCGTAAAATCAATTTTTACTTGATTTTCGAAATCGAAGGTAGCCTCGGTATTGTAATTGATGGACATTTTCAACTTATCGCCAATATTCCCAATCAGGTTAACTTGTATTTGTTGATCAAAGTCAAAAGTGGTGATACTCCGCTGTCTTTCGGACAGAGCCGGATTTTGGGTTTTGGAATTCTTTAATCCAAACTTTACTTGAGCCGATCCACTTGGACGAATATCAATAGTATTTCCACCAAAAATATTATCAAATCCCTTGCTATCAATATTTAAAGCTGGAATCAGGTCTTTACTTTTAGGATTATCTTTACTAAACTCACTAAGTGTCGCATTCTTTTCTCGCCAATAGTCAGATAACGCTTTATTTAAATCATACTCTTTATATTCCTCGAAATTCATCGTGCTAATGGGACGATAATCCAATGTATCCCCAATTTTGGTCACGATATAATAATTTCCAGAAACAGGATCGTATTGAATTTCTTGGGTGATATTGTCCGGATCTTCTAAATTTATTGGAGATTCGGATTGATTAAACGGGCTGACACTATTGTCTTCGTACGGATATTTTAAATCAATGGTATCTCCTGAATCTGTTGGGATTACCTCATACGAATACTCGTAAGCTATCTTTGATGCTTGTACCGAGAAATTAGCCATAAAAAACATGGCTAACCCTACTAGTAAAATTCTTATCCCGTAAATATTATCCAACACTAAATTTATTGCTCCGAAACTATAGTTTTTTCAGTGCTAATTTCACCAATTCCTCCACGGGCATTTCCCCATTGTTTTTCACTAGGTTATCTACCATTTTGGTTGATTTATTCTTATCAAATCCTAGAGCGAACAATGCAGATAACGCCTCTTCTCGGCTAGTATTGTGTGCGGTTAAAGAAATATCTGAACCACCTTCAATCTGAGTGACTTTATCCTTTAAATCAATAATGATTCTTTGAGCTGTTTTAGTACCAATTCCTTTGACCGATTGAACGGTTGCAGCATCCCCATTTGCAATGGCTGAAATTGCCTCACTTGGAGACAACGAACTGAGTACCATTTGGGCCGTACTAGCTCCGACTCCCGAAACTGAAATTAACTGTCTAAAAAAAGTACGTTCTTCTTTATCGGCAAAACCATAAAGCACATGCGCATCATCCCGAATAGCCAAATGAGTAAATAAGCTCACAACCTCTTCATCTCCCAATAAACTGAAAGTATTCAATGAAATATTTACATAATACCCTACCCCGTTACATTCAATAACAGCGTAACTGGGGTTTTTTTCGGCTAATCTACCTTTTAAAAATTCTATCATTTTAATTTTTTAGCTTGAGCATCTACACAGGCAACTTTCACCATATTGATGATTTCCCGTACCGTACTCCCTAATTGTAAAACATGGAAAGGTTTGCCCATTCCGAGTAAAATAGGACCAATAGCATCTGTGGAGGCTAATTGTTGCGTGATTTTATAGGCAACATTTCCAGCGGTAAGGTTTGGGAAAATTAAGGTATTCACCTTTTCATTTACCAATTTAGAGAATGGGAATATCTCTTCTAACAACTCATTATCTAAAGCAAAATTGGCTTGCATTTCTCCATCCACTAACACTTCTGGATGATCTCGATGTAATATTTCAACCGCTTGTGAAGCTTTACTAGCACTTGGAGTACTTGAAGAACCAAAGTTTGAATAGGACAACATCGCAATAACAGGCTTAATCTTCATTCTTTTTACCGCTTCATCTACCTGTCGGGTAATATCCACCAATTCCTCCGCAGTAGGGTCAAAATTTATGGTTGTATCTGCGAAGAACAAGGGCCCATTTTTAGTGATCACCACATACATACCTACCAATCGTAAAGCATCCTTATCCTTACCTAGAACCTGCAATGCTGGACGAATAGTATCTGGATAATTTCTAGTTAAACCAGAAATAGCAGCATCGGCCATTCCTAATTCTAGCATACCGGAAGCGAAATAATTTCGTTCCCGCATTAATTTGGTGGCTTCATACAAGGTTAACCCTTTACGCTTCCGTTTTTCGAAGAACATCTTCCCAAAACGGGCTCTTAACTCTTCTGTTTCTTCCGATCTTGCATCCATGATTTCGCATCCTGTAAGATCCAGAGAGAATTCATCGGCTATTTTTTTAATTCTCTTTTCGGCACCCAATAATATGGGTA
>CAJXZP010000022.1 GCA_913062955.1 uncultured Flavobacteriales bacterium
GATATTCCCATTGAATATAAAGTGTCATTTTTACACGTTACATTTGGTGGACGAAGATATTTTGCTGGGGATTATGAAGATGATTTCGGTTTTTATGGATTTGCTGAGGTGGGTTTATTATATATTCCTGTTAAACCAGAAGCGAGCGAATATAATGCTGATTTATATTATGTTGATAGTCAATCCTTAGAAAAGACCAACCTACTGGGATATACGATCGGGTTTGGATTAGGGTATGAAAAAGAGTTTGATTTTGGATACGTTTTTACCAATGGAAAGATTAACATTCCTGCTAACGAAGCGAATGGAGTCGCTATTGAAGTAGTTATTCCTACAACTTTTTCTTTATCCGCAGGGGTGAGATTTCCGATTTATTAAATTTTAAAAAAAAAAGAACAGGTTTATTTTAAAGTCGCAATTTTGCGGCTTTTTTTTTGCTTTTTTTCAGGTTCATTAGAGTATTCTTCTTATTATTATTATTATTATATATGAATTATCCTATGGATTTAATTTGGTTCCTATATCTTTAGAAACATCCAATTTAGGAATAAATTTTGTAGCGTATTCCATCGGAAGATGTTTTAAATAACCAACTCCTAATTTTGGTTATATCCCTCTCGTTTTTTAAGGCCATTTATTTACACGTGTAGCCCGCAAAATTAAACGCAAATATTGTACTTTCGCATCTTCGAAAAAAGCAATATTTATGACGAATCCAGACGTATATAAACCAAATAATAAAGTTAGAATTGTTACCGCAGCATCTTTGTTTGACGGACACGATGCAGCGATTAATGTGATGCGTAGAATCATTCAATCTACAGGTGTGGAAGTGATTCATTTAGGTCACGATAGAAGTGTGGAGGACGTAGTAAACTGTGCAATCCAAGAGGATGTACAGGCTATTGCAATGACCTCGTATCAAGGTGGACATACCGAGTACTTGAAGTACATGTTTGACTTATTAAAGGAAAACGGTGCGGCTCATATCAAAATATTTGCGGGTGGAGGAGGAACTATTCTTCCTTCTGAAATTGAAGAATTAGAAGCGTACGGGATTGAACGTATTTACCATCCAGATCACGGTCGTGAAATGGGCTTGCAAGGAATGATTAATGATTTGGTTCAACGATCTGATTTTCCGTTAGGTAAAGATATTAAAGCCGATTTAGATAAAGTAAAAGCCAAGAGTAAAGTTTCTATTGCTAAACTGATCAGTGCAGCGGAGAACTACCCAGAAGATTACTCTTCCGTTTGGGAACAAATAGAAGAATTAACGAAAACTTCTAAATCTCTAGTTTTGGGTATTACCGGTACAGGTGGTTCCGGTAAATCAAGTTTGGTGGATGAGTTGGTGCGTAGATTCCTAATGGACTTTACCGATAAAGATATTGCTATTGTATCGGTAGATCCATCCAAAAGAAAAACAGGTGGTGCGCTTTTAGGCGATAGAATTAGAATGAACGCCATTAATAATAATCGCGTGTATATGCGTTCTTTGGCCACCCGTCAAAGTAACTTGGCTTTGTCCAAACACGTGTCTAAGGCCTTAGATATATTAAAGTCTGCGAATTATGATCTAATCATCCTCGAGACTTCTGGTATTGGTCAATCCGATACCGAAATTATGGATCACTCGGATGTTTCTTTGTATGTAATGACACCTGAGTTTGGTGCGGCTACCCAGTTGGAGAAAATTGACATGTTGGATTTCGCTGATTTAGTAGCGATTAACAAATTTGATAAACGGGGTGCTTTAGATGCAGTTCGTGATGTAAAGAAACAATACGTTCGTAACCACCTATTGTGGGAGGCCGATCCTGAAACTTTACCGGTATTTGGAACCATTGCCTCTCAGTTCAATGATCCAGGAATGAATAGCTTGTACAAAGCTATTATGGATAAAATTAATGAGAAGACGGGTGGGACAATGAAATCCACTATGGAAATTACCAAAGAGATGTCTGAAAAAATCTTTGTTATTCCACCAGCGAGAGTCCGTTACCTTTCTGAAATTTCGGAAAACAATCGTAAATATGATCAAGATGTCGATAAACAAGCAACTATTGCACAAAAACTTTATGGTATTTATACCACCATTAATACCGTTTCAAATCAAGAGTTGGCATTGTCAAAATTAGGAATTGAAATTGATGGAGTTACGGTTCTTGAAGAGAGTCAAGATTTATTTGATTTGTTGTTAAAGGAATTTGACCGTCTTAAAATGGACTTAAATCCTTACCATTGGGAAACCATTTTAAATTGGGATAAGGTTGTTGAAAAATATAAAAATCCTGTATTTAAATTTAAAGTAAGAGATAAGGAATTATCTATTCAAACACATACCGAGTCTTTATCGCATAGTCAAATACCAAAAATTTCTTTACCTAAGTATAAAGCTTGGGGGGATTTACTCCGTTGGAACTTGCAAGAGAATGTACCGGGTGAATTTCCTTATACCGCAGGTTTATTCCCATTCAAAAGAGAAGGGGAAGATCCAACCAGAATGTTTGCCGGTGAAGGCGGTCCAGAACGTACGAATCGTAGATTTCATTATGTAAGTGCGGGTATGCCTGCCAAACGTTTGTCTACCGCATTTGATTCGGTAACCCTGTACGGAAACGATCCAGATACACGTCCAGATATTTATGGAAAAATTGGTAATTCGGGCGTTTCTATTTGCTGTTTGGATGATGCAAAAAAATTATACTCCGGTTTTGATTTATCGCATGCCTTAACATCCGTGTCCATGACTATTAATGGTCCAGCACCAATGTTGTTAGGATTCTTTATGAATGCAGCCATTGATCAAAACTGTGAAAAATACATTATAGAAAATGGTCTTGAAAAAGAAGTCAAGGCTAAGATTAAAAAAATATACGCAATTGGAAAGGGCGATAGGCCGGCCTATCAAGGGGATTTACCGGATGGAAATGATGGTTTAGGTTTAATGCTATTGGGTGTTACAGGTGATCAAGTATTACCTGCCGATGTATATGAAGCCATTAAAGTGGAAACCCTAACAAAGGTGAGAGGTACAGTACAAGCCGATATCTTAAAAGAAGATCAAGCGCAAAACACGTGTATTTTCTCTACCGAATTCGCCCTACGTTTAATGGGCGATGTGCAAGAGTATTTCATTAATAACGGAGTTCGTAATTTCTATTCGGTATCTATTTCAGGTTACCATATTGCCGAAGCCGGAGCAAATCCAATTACCCAATTGGCATTGACTTTAGCGAACGGATTTACCTACGTAGAATACTACATGAGCAGAGGAATGGATATCAATAAATTTGGTCCAAACTTATCGTTTTTCTTCTCGAACGGAATTGATCCCGAATACGCAGTTATTGGTAGAGTGGCTCGTAAGATTTGGTCCAAAGCCATGAAAGAGAAATATGGTGCAAATAAGCGTGCGCAAATGTTGAAGTACCATATTCAAACCAGTGGTCGTTCGTTACATGCGCAAGAAATTGATTTCAACGATATCCGTACCACATTACAAGCCCTTTATGCGATTAATGATAACTGTAATTCATTGCATACCAATGCCTATGATGAAGCCATTACCACGCCTACCGAAGAGTCGGTAAGAAGAGCAATGGCCATTCAGTTGATCATTAATAAAGAGCTTGGATTATCTAAAAACGAAAACCCAATTCAAGGAGCTTTCATTATTGAAGAATTGACGGATTTAGTAGAAGAAGCGGTGTTATTGGAATTTGATAGAATTACAGAAAGAGGTGGGGTTCTAGGAGCCATGGAAACAATGTATCAAAGAAGTAAAATTCAAGAAGAGTCGTTGTACTATGAAACACTGAAACATACGGGTGAATTTCCAATTATTGGAGTAAATACCTATTTGAATTCAGAAGGGTCGCCTACCGTATTGCCTAAGGAAGTAGTGAGAGCTACTGAAGAAGAAAAACAATACCAAATCAAAATGTTAGCCGATCTTAAAAGAGCGAAAGGAGATAAAGTAAAAGAGCAATTGGCTAAAATTAAAATTGCTGCCGTTCAAAATAAAAACATCTTTGAAGAATTAATGGAAGTAACAAAATACTGTTCGTTAGGGCAAATTACCGACTCCCTATTCCTAGTAGGAGGACAGTATAGACGTAATATGTAAAATCATAACAAATTCGAAAAAAGCGCTTTGGTTTCAAAGCGCTTTTTTTTTGTGAAATTTTGCTTATCAAAATGCTATTTTGAGCGGATAAATCAAATATGTCATTTATTTGTCATCCAGGTTAAACCAAATACAATTTGCATAGTCTATACGGGCTGTACATAACAAATATTACTTCTTTGATGAAAAAAATTTATACACTTCTGTTTATCTTTTGTATAAGCATTGTAGGCTTGGCCCAAGACGGAGGAAAAGGACACGGAAGAACCTCTAGTGGGGCACAGGGAAAACACCCAAAAGTAACGGGTGAGATTCTTGGTAAAGTGGTAGACTCTCAAACAGGTGAAGCTTTGCAATATACCAATGTAGTATTGTATAGTGTACGTGATAGTTCATTGGTTACCGGAACCATTACCGAAAAAAATGGAGAGTTTCATTTAGAAAGTGTAAAGGGGGGAAGGTACTATCTGAAGGTCAATTTTGTGGGGTATAAAAATGAAATAGTAAAGGATATTGCCATTTCGCCTAAATTGACGCATATCGATTTAGGAAAGGTTTCGTTGGTTATGAAGGCAGAAATTTTGGACGCATTCGAAGTGACTTCCGAAAAATCGGGTATTGAATTCAAAATGGACAAAAAAGTAGTGAATGTAGCTAAGTTCTATACCGCTACGGGTGGAACTACCGTTGATATTTTGGAAAACGTACCTTCCATAGCCGTGGATGCCGAACGGAATGTAACTCTTCGTGGAAGTTCGGGTTTTACGGTATTGGTAGACGGTCGTCCTACCGTGATGCCTGCAGCCGATGTGTTGGAGCAATATCCAGCCAGTTCCATTGAGAGTATTGAGATTATTACCAACCCTTCGGCTAAATATGATCCGGAAGGAACCGCTGGGATTATTAACATCGTTACCAAAAAACAAAAGCAATTGGGGCTTAGTGGAATTGCCAATGTGAATTTGGGGATGTACGATAATTATGGTGGAGATATTTTAATTCAAGTAAAAAATAAAAAAGCCAATTGGTATGTAGGAATAGATGCAAATAAAAGGGGACGGGTTGGAACGCAAGAAACCTATAATGCCACTTCGTATTCAGACACCGTAAATGTAGTGGGTGGGGAAGGTGAATATGAAGGATACCGTACATCCGGCTCCCTAAGAGCCGGTATTGATTTAAAACTATCGAATAAAAACTATTGGTTGATCGAAGGTTCGGTTCAAACCTCAGATAGAAAGAGATCCAATGAATTGGATTACATAGAATCATCCAATGGGGTGGTTTTGGATACCTACAATAGTTTGAATGAAAGTAGTAGAGTGGGTACCAATTGGAATGTAAATTCAGACTATACGCATAAGTTTAAAGGGGACAAAAAGAAATTTACATGGCAGGTTTCTTGGAGTGAAAGTCAAGGAGATGAATACAATTTGAACGAGTTATTTGATCAAGAGGATAATCAATTACGAACTGGACAAAGAACAACCGAAGTGGGACCGAATTTAAAGGGGCAAACACGATTGAATTTTGAAAATGAAATCAATGATTCTTTACGCTATGAAATCGGTTACCAGGGAACCTATGATGCAAGTAAAGATGAATTTGGAACCTCTCTTTATGATCTCGGGACGAAGGAATATGTTACCATTGATTCGGTAGGGCGTAATTCCGAGTTTTATAGAATGATTCATGCGCCTTATATGGTGGTTGCTGGAAGTAGAAAGAAATTTGGATACCAGTTGGGTTTACGTACAGAGTTCACGAATAGAAATACCAAGATTGTTGGGGAAAACGAAGAGTATCCTATTGATAGAGTAGATTTATTTCCAACCGTCCATTTTTCGTTTGAATTGCCTAAAAAGCATTCGTTGATGGCTAGTTATACCCGAAGAATAGAACGTTCTCGTCCATGGGAACTTGAACCATATGTGACGGCTAGAGATCAATGGAATTACCGTTCCGGAAATCCGAATATTGATCCAGAATACATTGATGCGATGGAAATTGGGTATCAAAAACGATTTGATAAAATATTCTTCTCAGCCGAAACGTATTACCGGTTTACCCATGATAAGGTAGAACGAATTAGACAAGCTTATCCAGAAAAAGGGTCTGGAGTAACTATTGAAATCCCAGAGAATGTGGGAACCGACCAATCTTTAGGTGTCGAGTTTATGGCTAAAACCAAAATTAAAAAATGGTGGGATATTAGTTTAATGGGTAACTTTTATGATTACCGGGTACAAGGGGAATACACGGACTATGTGAATAATAGAACGTATAATTTCGATAATTCAAGTACCAACTTTACTGTGCGCCTAAATCAGACATTTACCGTAGTAGAATCTACAAAAATTCAATTTAACGGATCATATAATAGTCCAACGGCTTCGGCTCAAGGCAAACGTTCGGGTTTTGTAAATTTTACAGCTGCCATTAGAACGGAGGTATTGCATAAAAAATTAGCGTTTAATCTACAGTTTAGAAACTTGTTTGCTACCGCATTACACGAATCGGAAAGCTACGGACCGAATTTTGAATCCAGAAGTAAAATGGTCATGGCTGGACCTGTCATAAAATTTACCGCTACCTACCGGTTAAATAATTACAAAGCGAGAGCTAAAAGAACCAATGATGCGGGTGGAGCTGACGAATAAAAATTAGCGATATTCTTCTTTAGCAGTTGCCTTAAGGATACGGATGGCTTTCCTTTTGTTTCTTTCTTTCTGCTTTTTTCGACTTCGAGCTACTTTTTTATTGATTTTCTCCAAGTTTACTTCTCGCTCGGCTACTTGTTGTTGGTGATATTCTTCTTCGCAGTTTCTTTTGTTTTCAGGGTTATGGAAGTTGTTGTACATAATACAACCTAAGTTTCTACCGTTTTTAAAGGGTTCCGAATACGCAATTCCTATACCTTGGGTATAGGGTGCCGTATTTGCATATACCGGGTTTAATTCGTTCGATCTATTAAAAACTTTACCGACTATATTTCCTTGTTTATTGACTTTATAAGATACCGTGAATTCACCTACAAAGTTACTCGATTTATTGCTACTATTGGTTCCTTCTACATCTCCTGTAATACCAAAGTTTGTTTCCACCAAAACCCTATCGTCAAACAATTGGGTTGAAAGGGCCAATTCAATTTCATCCGCAGTGCTGGTGGAGTTGTTTGGGTCTGTGGTTTGTTGCCCCGGGCTATAACGTACTCCGACATCAAAGTCGTTGCTGATTTTCGATAACCAATTACTCAATTGATTGGATAATACCTCCGATGAATTTGTTGCCAATGCACTGGAGCTTCCGGTAGTTGGATCACCAGAAATGGGTAAGAACTTATTGAGGATTAACAAGGCAAAAACTTGTTTGTTTTTTTCACTAGCATCTAAGGTGTTCAGCAAAGTTTCTACCTCTACGTTTTGTACGGGAAGTTTAAATGAAAACGCCAAATCTGGATTCATATAATTTCCGGTCATGTGGAGAATGACCTCTACCGGAACTCTTTTGGATGCAGATGCGGAATCTGCCGTAGTTGTAATTCCAAGGTCTGCTATGGAGGTTCGAACCTTATAGGAAGCATCTATGTTAGCCGTTCCCGCATAAGGATCTCCGTTCCAAGTAAGTTTGCCCCCTTCTTTAATAGCAAACTTTTTACTAATTACTTTTGAAAAAGTAAAAAGGTAAAACCCATCCTGGATGATATAAGTCCCATAAATATTGAAATCCTGATTTTCATTTATTTTTAAGGTAATATTACCGGCTCCTGTTGCCTGAATCTTGTCATTGGTGAATTCGTCAAAAATCAATTGGATTTCAGCTTCTTTGTCTAAGTTTAAATCTATATTTAAATTCAAACCTATGGCTTCTTCCTTTATCAAGTCTTCTTCCGCAATAACCACTGATGAACTATCTGGCTCTTTAAAGTAAATGTACTCTCGTTCGGCTATTTCATCATCTTCAAAAAATGGAAGGGTCACAAAGGTATTGGGGCCAGAGTTTATCGATGCATTGATACTTACATTCCCATCGTAATCGGACTCAATGCCAATACTAGAGCCTGGATTTAAATATATTTCACCATAAAAATATTGATTATCTTCCTTAGTGGTATTGAACGCTCTAAATACGTTGACTGATGAAATGTAAACATCGTAGTTGATTTCTTCAAAATTAGTATGGAACAAAGAAAAGTTTACTTGTGCTTTTTTGTGATCAGAGTCGGAAATAATTATAGCATCTGCACCAATTAGATTCGGACGGATAAAAACGTGCTGTTTATCGGCATATAAGGTTTCGTTCAAATAAATGACACGGGTCTTCAAATTGTTTAGCATGAAATTACCATCAAAATTTGGGTGCTTTAATTCACCCGTAATTTGCGTGTTTCCTGAAATGGTTCCTTCTACATTATCCAAGATCCCTTTCGTAAATGGTTCTATTATTTTTATAGGAAATTGATCCAGTTTTAAATGTAGGTTTAAGTTATTCTCCGCATATTTAGGATAATAGGCACCGATTAGACTTACCTTATCTAACTGTTGGTCATGGAAACTTACATCAATATCAAATTTTTCTGTTTCAGAATCCCATTTAGAATGGAGTAAACCGTTCCCAATACTTTGTTGATTTAATTTTAGGTGGGTAAAGTGTGTATTGGAATGTAATTGGAATTCATTGTAAAAATCAAATAGGGTAGTGGTTCCGTCAATTTTCCCTCCGACAGTCATGTTGTATTTCTGTAAAATTGGATTAAGTAATTTGAGATCCAAACTATCTAATTCAATTTTTAATTGTTTTAAAGGATCATCGCTAATAAAACCTGAAATACGAATACGTTCATTATTTTGACTTAATTCCACATTATTGAATTCAAATTCTTTGTAGTTTTTCGCAATTTCACTGCGGTCGCTAATAGTCCAAAGGGTATCATTCAAATTGATCCAAGATTGGTTCGAGAATATCTTAAAGTTGTTAGGATCAATAAACTGAATGTCGAAGTTTAAATCCCCCGCATCATCTGCAAACGTGCCATCGTTATTCCATGTGATATGCGTTTTTATTAAATCCTGATTTGCCGTAGCATTAATAAGCACATTTCCAATGTAGTTACTGTCTGTGAATAACAAACTTCTAGTTTGTGAATGTAGAAGAAAAGTATCCACAGTAAGTAAAGCTCTCAGATCAAAGTTTTTAAAATCTTGCCCCCCAATGTTTATATGGCTAGAGGAAGATACGAAGTCTATTTCTTCTAATTCAGAATCGTATGATACGTCAATTTTCAAGTCCTTCTTAAAGGTAACTCCAGGTACGAAAATGGAAGAAAACCCACTAAACCGGGTGGCGTTTAAGTTCATGGTGAATCGCTCCAAAGATTTGGGTTTTTCGGGTGGCCCATTGAATGCAGAGGGTATCCATTTATAGATCACATGATTGAATGAAGGTCCAATTTCTTCAAATGAAAATTCCCCATTGATTTGTAAATCAATGTTTTCAGATTTTAAGGATAGGGTTTTATCTTTGCCAGAAGTGTATGCCGTGAAGTCCACATTATGAATTTTCACTTCTTTACCAAATTCTACAAATTGAAATTCAGATAAACTAGCGCTTCCCAATATATTGTCTAATGAATTCCCCCTAAAGTTAAAGGCAACTTGGGTCGTTAAACTTGCAGAGCTATCTCGGTCTAAAAGATGTAATTGTTTGGGTCTTAAATGTTCAATTGCTGACGTGAATTCGTAATGTGGAATGTCTTTGGATAAATCAATTTTTCCGTTAAATGCTAAGTTTACATTGGTATCAAGAATGTCAAGTGTACCTAGTATTATTTGCTTGGCAATAATAGCATCTACTTTTACATCTTTATAGGTGTATCCTTTGAAATCGAATGAAGATGCTGTTGCATCTATTTCTAGGTCCATATCTTTAAAGGAAAGGTGTTCTCCCTTTACATCCATATTAATACTTGCTTTATCAAACAATTCAGGCTGGTTCGTTAGCTGTCCTAAATTGAAATTAATCGTTTTTATTTTTCCATCGTAATCTATATCACCGGATTCCTTTTGAGCCAACCTGATATCCGTTGACACACGCCCATTATCTGATTCATAAGTCCCATAGGATACAAAATTGTTGTAAAACCCAGTAAAACTCCCCTTATAACGCATAAGACCTGAATTCTTTAAAAATGAGGGGATATTTAACGTTTCTCCAGTGGTAAATGGATAGGTTTTGAGAGTGGCAAGGTCGGTGTGGATAGTGGATAATTTCTTGAACTTACAGGCAAAAGAAGTCGTTTCAATATGGGGTAGTCCAGTAATAAAGATCCTTCCATACAAAACAGTAGCTTCACCATAGGCAACATAAATATCGCGGAATTTCATATCTCTAACCGGGCCTCTTTCTTTGCCGAAAATAGTAAGTTCATAATCCAACCCTTCCAGTGTTGGTGCGAAATAAGCAATGTCCTTTACGTTTATAATGGAGGTATCTAAGTCATAAGTCATATAAACTTGATCTACAAACTCGCCATAAGAGGCCAAGGAGTCATATTTATATACTAATTCAGTATGAATATCAGAATAGGGGGTTCTAATATTTAAGTGATCTACCCGAGTTAATGTGGAGGAGAAAATTGCTTGGCCACTAAAATGGTCGAGTTCAAACCCAGATTGATCTTTTCCCGAAATAGTCCTAATATTCGCATTAAAGGAGTCGTTGACCATCTCAAAATTGGTTATATCTCCCTGAATCTTCGATAAGGCAATATGGTCCCAGTCTACACCAAACTCCTGTGGGGTTTCATTTATGTTATTCCAATAAAATTTACCATCGGTAATGGAAATCTGAGAGGAGGATATTTCAATCGTTAAATTATTACTTGAGGTATCGGTGGAAGAAAGGGGAGCAAATAACCGGGTGATATTGGTCACTGAATCACCCAGGTTTTGATGGAGCTTGTAAACCATTTGGTCTATTTGAATCACCCCTAAGTTCAACTTTAAGGAATCGTTTTTAAACTTCCAAAAATCAATTTCGGTACGCAACTCATTAATAAAAAACAATGTATCCTGATTTAAATCTTCGATATAAACTTTTTCGAGGCTCAAAAATTTAAAAAAACTAAT
Source organism: uncultured Flavobacteriales bacterium (assembly GCA_913062955.1). GTDB lineage: Bacteria > Bacteroidota > Bacteroidia > Flavobacteriales_G > Salibacteraceae > CAJXZP01. The sequence goes on from CAJXZP010000022.1 coordinate 11,260, forward strand.
GTCAATCTTCTCGATTTCAACTACGGTATTTAGTTTATTACCAAGTATTTGAGCGGCTTTTTGAGCCGCTATGGTTTGCCCGGTCGATGTCCATAAAAAGAACTGGATCGAGACTAGAAACAGAATGAGTACAACAGCAATGTACTTAAGTATTTTGAGGACTTTTTTGATAGTTTTGCTTCCTTTAATTAGTTTGCCAAAATTGAAGCAAACTTCTATACAAATTTAATTAAATGAGTGCACCTGTAGTCATATTAGGCATAGAGTCTTCTTGCGATGATACCTCTGCTTCTGTAATGGTAGATGGCGTGAAATTATCTAACGTAATTTCTAATCAAACCGTACATGAAGAGTTTGGGGGTGTCGTGCCTGAATTAGCTTCACGCGCACATCAACAAAATATTGTGCCCACGGTGCAAGCGGCTTTAAATCAGGCGGGTATTAAACCAAGTGAGTTATCTGCTATTGGGTATACGCGTGGTCCTGGATTGTTAGGCTCATTGCTCGTAGGAAGTTCCTTTGCCAAAGGATTTGCATTGAGTTTGGATATCCCTTTAATTGAGGTAAATCACATGCAAGCCCATATTTTGGCCCATTTTATTCAAGAAAAGGAAAAAACAACCCCAATTCCTAAGTTTCCCTTTTTGTGTTTAACCGTTTCAGGTGGACACACGCAAATTGTGCAAGTAAATTCGCATTTTGAGATGAAACTATTGGGACAAACCAAAGATGATGCAGCGGGTGAAGCCTTCGATAAAATTGCTAAAATCATGGGTTTAGGATATCCAGGTGGTCCTATGGTAGATAAATTAGCCCATAGAGGAAATCCAAATGCTTTTGAATTTCCTAAATCTAAAATGCAAGGTCTAAATTTTAGTTTTAGTGGGTTGAAAACTTCAGTGTTGTATTTTTTGCAAAAGGAAGTGGCTAAAAACCCAGATTTTGTGGAACAAAATAAAGCGGATATTTGTGCATCGGTTCAGAAAACCATTGTTGATACTCTTTTGGGTAAAGTAAAAAGAGCGGTCAAAGAAACAGGTATTAAATCAATAGCCGTTGCGGGTGGAGTCTCGGCTAATTCGGGTTTGCGTAATGAGCTGAAAGCATTAGGTGAAAAGCAGGGTTGGAAAATATATGTTCCACCCTTTGAATACACCACAGACAATGGAGCAATGATTGCTGTCGCGGCATATTTAAAATATTTAAAAGGTGATTTTTCTAAAGTAGGGATGGCTCCAATGGCACGGTTAAGTGTGGAGAACGACCTGGGATGGAAATCGTAATAAAAAAAATAATTGAGATGAATCCAAAACACAAAGGTTTCGAATTAATGAAACCCAATCCCAGTAAAAAAGTAAAGGAACGGATTAAACCATCTTTACATCCTAGAAATAGGTATAAGGGAACGTATGATTTTAAGGTATTAACAGAGTTGGTTCCTGAACTGAATGATTTTGTGACTAAAAATGATCATGGGGTGGAAACCATCAGTTTCTTTGATTCCAAGGCTGTTTTATTGTTAAACAAAGCTTTGTTATCTCAATTTTATGAGGTGAAAGAATGGGATATTCCAAGTGGATATTTATGTCCTCCTGTTCCAGGAAGAGCGGATTATATTCATCATATTTCGGATGTTTTAGCTAAAAGTAATTTAGATCTCATTCCTAGAGGAGAGGAAGTAAGGGTATTGGATGTTGGAGTAGGAGCCAACGGAATTTATTCTATTGTTTCTGCTTTGGAATATGGCTGGTCTGTGGTGGGGTCTGATATTGATTTAAAAGCATTGGAGGCATTTACCCATACCATTCAAGGTGATGAAGGGTTAAAAAAATTGGTTTCATTACGTCATCAACAAAATCCGAAAAAGATTTTTACGGGTATTATTCACTTGGAGGATAAATTTGATGTTTCTCTATGTAATCCTCCGTTTCATTCTTCTGCTGAAGAGGCAAATAAAGGAACCCTACGTAAATTAAGAAGTCTTAAAAAATCGAATGAAAAGAAAGCCATTCGAAATTTTGAAGGGGTCAGTAATGAACTGTGGTGTGAAGGAGGAGAACTCCAATTTATTACCCAAATGATTGAAGAAAGCCGTGAGTTTTCAAAACAATGTTTTTGGTTCTCTACATTGGTTTCTAAACAATCAAATGTAAGAGCCATTCATAAATTACTGAAAAAGGTAAACGCCACCAAAGTAGAAACCATAGCGATGGGGCAAGGCAATAAAACGAGTAGAGTTATTGCATGGACATTCTTAAATAAAGATCAACAGCAAACCTGGCGAGCAAATCGATGGAACTAGGACAAGATTTATTCTTGTCCCTTTCGGGTCCCTTTATATAATTCGTATTTAACAAAACGGGTTTCTAAGGGGCCGTTATATAATTTGATACGTTTACTTGTTCGTAAACCTAGGTGTTTTAAAGCTTCCTTATTGGACGTGATAATCCAGGCATCCCATCCTTCAAAATTAGATTTTAGGGTGTCGCCAATTTCACGGTAAAAGTTATTAATATCGTCTGGATCCAATCGTTCACCGTAAGGTGGATTGATAATAATGATACCGTGTTCGGCAGGCTTTTCAAGGTTCTCAAAACTTTTTAAGGAGGTTTGAATATAGTTTTCGCAACGTGCGTTTTTGATGTTGTGTTGAGCTGAACGTAAAGAGATTTCGGATATATCGCTTGCAAATACTTCCGTTTCCAAATCTTTTACTTTGGCTTTGGCTTCCTCTCTAACCTGTGCCATCAGTGCAGGATCATAGTTTCTCCAAGTATTGAATCCAAATTTTGATCGGTACCATTGAGAGGGAATATTTCGAGCTTGATATACGGCTTCAATTGGAATGGTTCCCGATCCACACATGCCATCTATCAATGGAATTTTGCCATCCCATCCTGTCATTTTCACCAAAGAAGAAGCCAAAGTTTCATTAATTGGAGCTTCCACCGATTCCCCACGGTAACCTCTTCTGTTAAGTGTAGGACCCGATGCATCTAGGTAAATAGATACAAACTCATCTGAAATATGCAGTAAGAATTGATAATCCGGATTGACTTTATCAATAGAAGGTCTATTTCCCGTAACATCGCGTACACGGTCCACAATAGCATCTTTTAGTTTTAAAGAGGCATACATCGTGTGGCTGTAATGTTCCGAATGGATTGCGAAATTGATTGAAAAGGTAGTTTTAAAATCAAGAAAATCTTCCCAAGGTAGTTTAACTGCCCCATCATATAGTTCCTCTGGACCGGCAGCTTCAAACTCATCCAAATACACCAAAACTCGAATGGCATGACGTAATTGTAAACAGCTTTTATAAATAACCTTTAAGTCTCCCTTACAGTGAACCACACGGTTACCTTTTTCAATATCAATTGCGCCTAATGATTTTAGTTCATCCACCACTAAATCCTCCACACCAAAAAGTGTGGTAATGGCTAGGGTTTGCTTCCTATTTGGTTCAAAAACTTCCGAAATATTCATGGGACAAAAATAAGCGGAATAACCGTTTTTCTTCATTTCATATTACAGGTTTTTTGCTTGATTGAGAAAAGTCTATTATATTGTGGGAACATGGCTATGGTTAAGCAACTTATTCCAATGATATTCGTCTAATAAACGATCTGACAAAATTGACTACACTAAATAAATACTATATTCTTATCGGTTTTCTTGTTATTTCGTTTTTCGGAAAGCAGGCAAAGGCTCAATTGGTTGCCGATTTTGTGATATACGCGGACTCTGGTTGTGTTCCTTTTGTAGCCCAGTTTTTAGATAGTTCAAGTGCACAAATTACTTATCGTCATTGGGACTTTGGTAATGGAAATACAGCCATAGGAAATAATACAACCCCAAGTGCCTCCTATAATACTTCTGGTATTTTCAATGTTACTCTCACCGTTTCGGATGGGGTAGATACTGTTTCAATCACAAAAATTGGTGCTGTTTCTGTATTTGATATTCCAAACGTTAGTTTTGCTCATCAAAATGTTACTACGGGCTGTGTTAATTTTCCGTTTTCGGTGAATAATACTTCCCCTACCGGTTTAATCCCTATCGCAAGTTGGGAATGGGATTTTGATGATGGATCTCCTTTGGAATCTGGCCAAAACATAACCCATTTGTATAGAAGCCCTGGGGTTTTTAACGTTACATTAATTATTACAGATGCATTGGGATGTTCCAGTTCTTTTCTAGAAACTAATCTAGTAAATGCAAAACCTAAACCGGTGGCTAATTTTGATTCCAATGACAGTCTTTCTGTTTGCGGTCCCCCATTGACCGTTAATATTTTTAGCACCACCACAAGTTCTCATCCCGTAATATATAATTGGACCATTGGAGGTAATAGTTATAACACCTTAAATGTAAATCCAACTTTCCTTACCTCTGGAGGTTTTGATGCGGAACTAGTGGTAGTAAATACCATTGGTTGTTCTGATACCTTATTTATTCCAAACTATATTTGGATTGGTTCCATCATTGCATCTATGAATATTCCGGATACCGCATGCCTCAATGAGTTGAAAATGTTTGAAAATACGTCCTTCGGTGGACATGATTTTTACTGGGATTTTGGGGATGGGGATACCGCAATGGGTGCGAATGTCTTTCACGCCTACTCCACTCCAGGCATTCATACAGTAACGTTAGTAAGTAGCGGAGGATCTACCTGTGATGATACGGTTACCCAAGATATTTTTATTGAAACTGCTCATGCAAATTTTACCTCTAATCCTCATTTGGCATGTGAAACACCTTTTCAAGTTAGTTTCACTGACCTTTCAATCGGAAACGACTTGTCTTGGGAATGGCGCTTTGGAAACGTTTTTGGGGTTCCTCCTTTCGTTCTACCAAATATGTCTAATTTACAACATCCCGGCAATACCTATTGGGAGGAAGGTACATTTGACGATACTTTAATTGTAACCACTCGTAATGGTTGTAGAGATACAATGATTGTGGTACAAAATGAAGAGATTATTATAACAGAATCTTATTGGGATGCTTCCCCAAAACAGGGTTGTTTTCCTCTAGATGTGGATTTCACAAACTTGGCGGATTCCATGTCACGAGTGGCTACTTGGTGGTGGGAATTTAATGATGGTTCACCTTTAGAGTATTCTTTAAATCCTTCGCATACATTTCTAAATGTAGGTATTTACCCCGTAATATTAACTATTGTTTCCATTGATGGCTGTACAGCAACCTATCAATCAGATATAGCGGTAGGAAGTCAACAAAATGCTGATTTTTCCATTATTACAACCGTGTCATGTGCCTCTGATACGGTTTATTTTACCAATTTATCGAGTGATACCAATCTATTAAATAGTTACAATTGGAGTTTCGGAGATGGAAGTTATATGGCCGTACCAGACGCTTATTATTCTTATATGGACACGGGGTATATGGATGTGATATTAGTAGCTTCTTATAATGGATGTCCAGATACGCTAATCGTTGATTCCGCTATATATATTAATGGTCCCATTATAGATGTTACTTCAAGTTTCAATTGCGATAGTCAAAATGTGGTTCAGTTTAATGGAAGCTCACTAGGAGGGACTAACTGGTCTTGGGATTTTGGTGATTCTTCCGATTTTGATACCCTAAACTGGAGCCTTTTACACACCTTTCCTTTAGGTGATGGCAATTATATTGTAGAACTTACCGTTTGGGATAGCGTTACTGGATGTTCTGATCATCTCCAACATTTGGCTCCAATTCGATTTATTCATGGTATGATAACCCCTTCAGATACCACTGTTTGTAAAGGGGCTAAAGTGGTATTTAATACGGGGAACTCCAGTAATGCAATCTCCTTGGTTCAATGGAGTATTGATGGGTTAAGTAATCAAAAATTAGATAATAGTAATACGCATTATTATATGAATGATCTTGGGGCGCATACTGTTTATGCAGTGATTCGTGATATTCATGGTTGTTTTGATACGATTAGCCATAATTATGTTGTGTATCAACCCGTGGCTGATTATTCCATTTTGAATTCATTCGGTTGTGCCCCATTTGGTGTACAGTTTTCTGATCTATCTTCAAGTGATACGACTATCGTGGATTGGGATTGGGATTTTGGTAATGGTCAGACTTCATTTCTTCAAAATCCCACTTTTATCTTTAATGGAAATGGGACCACAGAATACGATATTAGTTTAACCGTGACAGACACCTTCGGATGTGCTAATACAATTTTAAATTTTCAAGACGTATTAGTAATTGAACCGCCTTCATTTTTTGAAATTCCAGACGCAGAGGTATGTGAAAATAGTCCTGTTTTATTTACAAATGTGACGAATGGAAATTACGTATATTCCTGGAGTTTTGGGGATGGGACTACAAGTAATATTAAAAATCCTGTTCATGAATATGGGTATCCCGGTTGGTACGATGTATCCTTAACTGTTATAGACTCCATGGGTTGTGATTCTACTTTTGTGCAATTGAATGGAATAGAAGTGGAAGATACTCCCGTTGCAAATTTTATCGCAAATCCATCTTTTTCAGACTGTTTTCCAGCAAGTATTGTTTTTACTGATCTAAGTGTTTACCCTAATGTGGATTACTGGTCTTGGAATTTTGGGGATTCTCCAAATTTTGTGGTTCAATATTCGCCAGGAGCTCAAAATTTTTACAATGCTCCAGGTGATTATGATGTGACCTTGGTGGTCACCACTTCTTTTGGCTGTATGGATACACTAGTGATGTTCAACTTTATTAATATAGGTGGGCCAACCGGTGTTATTGTTCATGAACCAGAAATTGGTTGTTTAAATCAAGATATGGTTTTTTCTGTGGATAGTATCAATGCAGATGCCCAAAAATTTGTATGGGACTTTGGTGATGGCGTAGTGGATACATCTTACGCATCTAATATTGCCATTGAACATAATTATAGTTTACCTGGATATTATTATGTTTCTGTAATCATTTCTGATTTGATGGGGCATTGTCAAATCACGGATACAATGACCATTGAAGTTCATGAAATACGTGCCGATTTCTTAATCACAGATACCGCTGGTTGTTCTCCATTATTTTTTCATGTAAATAATAATTCCATCGGTGAAGATCAAATTAATTGGCTATTAGATGGAATTGCACAAAGTCAGAACATACTTGATTCCTTTTTAATAAGTGAAGAAGGACCTCATATTGTTTCGCTGGCGGTATTTAGTAGTTACTCTCAATGTAGAGATACCCTAGATGTTGAAGTAACGGTGTTTCCAAACCCTGTGCTTACCGTATCCAATGATTTAACCATTTGTATTGGAGATAGTGTGAAACTGAATGCCGCAGGGGCTCAATCTTTTTCTTGGTGGCCAAATACTTTTTTATCGAATACTAATATTTCGGACCCATTTAGCTTTCCAGATAGTAATATAACCTACATTGTGGAAGGTCGTAATATATATGACTGTTGGGCTTTTGATACCATAAACCTCATTGTTCAACAACATATTAATTTGGATTCAATTAGTTCAGATACTACTATTTTCCTAGGGTCGGAATTAACCCTTAGAACCTTTACTTCAGACGGGCTTTGGTATAGTTGGTCTCCTCCTTTTGCCATGGGATGTACAGATTGTCCGGCCCCTCTAATTAAACCGTCTGAGTCCACTTCATATCAACTGAGTTATGGTGATACAAATGGTTGTTTTCAGTATGATACAAGCGTTGTTGTAGAAGTACTGGATGAGTTTAAGGTAAGCATACCTAATACTTTTACGCCTGGTTCGGATAACTTAAATGATACGTTCATTCCAGTGGTTTATGGGATGGAGAAAATGGAATATTTGAGAATTTATGACCGTTGGGGAGGTTTGGTTTTTGAAACCTACGACATAACCAAAGGTTGGGATGGAACCTTTAGAAATAAGCTTGTGGCTAACAATTCTGCTTTTTCATATACCACACGATTTCGAAGGTACAACGGAGATTTAAAAGATTTTGTGGGTGTGGTGATTGTATTAATTAATGGAAAATAACTATTTAATAGCAGATTTTAGTCCTAACATTTTTAAAGCTGTTACGCCAGCTTCAATTCCCTTGTTTCCATGAATACCGCCACTTCTATCAATGGATTGTTGTTTTGTATCATCTGTTAATACACCAAAAATAATGGGCTTATTCGTTTTTAACCCGACATCTTTTACCCCTTGAGATACGGCTTGGCATACATAATCAAAATGAGCAGTTTCACCACGAATAACTGTTCCAATACAAATAACCGCATCAATCCCCTCTTTTTCAGCTAGCCATTGAGCACTTAAAGGAAGTTCAAAAGCACCCGGTACATCAATTCTTAATACGTTTTCGGGTTTTACTCCATTTTCTAGTAAGACTTGTTCTGCACCCATGGCCAAATTTGAAGTGATATCATCATTCCACTCACTTCTAATAATAGCAATGGTAAATGGTGTTCCGTTGGGCAGGGTCGCAGAATTGTATTCAGAAAGATTGGTATGAATTGTGGCCATATGTTTTTTTTCTGTAAAAGTAAGCTTCCTTCTTAATTATTGGAACTAAAAGAACCATTCCACACCATATTTATAAGCTAAGGCTAATACTGTAAATCGTAATGATTTACCAATGAACATCCAAAAACTTGTCGTAATAGGAGGGATTCGTGCAAATCCTATGGCCGCAGCCATGGGATCTCCAATTCCAGGTAACCAGGTGAAAAAGGCATATAGCCAACCTCTTTTTTGAATGGAAACCATATATCGCTCTATTTTGGACTGAGGAAGTCCGAACCACTTTTCTAACCAATCCCATTTGCCTAATCTTCCAATATAATAGGTAATCATGCCACCAATAGTATTTCCTATACTCGCAATTATCGTTAAGGAAAAACTGTCAAATTGGTTGTATAACAAACTAATAAAAATAGCCTCGGATCCAAATGGAAGCAGGGTTGCAGCTAAAATGGAAGAAATAAACATTCCTAAATACCCTAATTCAATCCAGTCCATACCGCAAAAATAGGTGTTAATGTCTAAGATTATTGGGTGAAAAAAAAGAGATGTAATTCATCTCTTAAAAATTATTAGGAAAGCATTTCCTGTCGGAGTAAAAATTCCAATTGTTCATTAGATAGTTTAAGTTGATCCATCATAAATTTATTTTCTTTTCTTAATTGATGGGTTTCAAAAGCATTAGAAATAATGTTTTTTAAATAGGTCTCATCCCAAGGTTTCTGAACATAGTGGTAAATTCGGCCTTTATTAATGGCATCAATTACAGCTTGTATATCGCTAAACCCTGTAATAAGAATACGAATGGTTTCTGGGTAATCTGGTACGATGGATTCTAAAAATTCAACCCCTGTCATAAATGGCATTCGTTGATCAGTTAGGACAATTGAAATATTTTGTTGTTCTAATATTTTACGGCCCTCAGCTCCAGATTCGGCAGTGAATATTTTAAAATCTCTACGAAATGCGGCTTTAAAACTTTTTAAATTATTGACTTCATCATCAACATATAGTAAAGTCAGTTTATCCTGACCTTTGATTATTTTAGTGTCTTCAGACATATTTCCACGCTTTGGGGGTTTTGTTGCTCGAAAGTACTTTAAAATCATTATATGTTTTGACATAATAATGGAAAATAAAATTTTGGTGATAACAATTGATATTTAGCTGTAAGTGGAGGGAGGGGGTAAAGTACCGATTTAGTTACTTTTGATTGAAGTTAATTCTAATACGAATAATTATGGAAGATTTTTTTAAATCTACTGAAAACGAGGTGGGTATTTTTCGCCCGTTGTTTTTTCGATTGATAGATGAGACTACCATACTATCACTAAAAGCGTTGTTGACTGATAATCCCCATATTTCAGTTATAAATGAAATAGAAGGTCAAGTACGAGAGTTAGTAAAATCTCGGTTTCCGGCTGGTTTGGAGTCTCATCATATGGATAATAGGGTTGCGGATGTTTTCGGCAATCAGTCTAAAGATACCTATGGCGTATGGGTTTACTACCCATGGACTAATAAGTTGGTTCATATTTTGGACGAATCAGAATTTGTTGAATTAAGAACCAATAGAAACCAGAATAAAATCACCAAGGAAGAACAACTGCTTCTTTCTAAAAAAAAGATAGGTATTATTGGATTGAGTGTTGGGCAATCCATTGCTTTAACCTTAACTATGGAAAGAGGTTGTGGTGAATTGAGGATAGCTGATTTTGATATTCTAGAATTATCAAATTTTAATAGAATTAGAACTCCATTATTCAATCTGGGAGTGCCAAAAGTCATCGCTACCGCTCGAGAGATATCCGAAATTGATCCATTTGTCCATGTGAAAATATTTGAAGAAGGGATTACATCTGCAAACATGAGTGATTTTATGTTAGGCGATGGTAAACTAGATATCCTTGTAGATGAGTGTGACAGTTTAGATATTAAAATTAAAGTCCGTGAGTTTGCTAAAGAACACCAAATACCGGTCATAATGGATACCTCAGATAGAGGTATGTTAGATGTGGAAAGGTTTGATTTAGAACCGAAACGCCCCATTTTTCATGGTCGTGTAGAGGGAATTAACTCGGAGAAGTTAAAAGGGTTGAGTAATGCGGAAAAGATTCCTTTTGTTTTGAAAATTTTAGGATTTGATGATTTATCAACAAGAGCAAAGTCTTCTTTAGCTGAAGTTAATAAAACGATAAGTACATGGCCACAATTGGCAACTTCTGTTATTTTGGGCGGTGCTGTGGGAGCAGATGTTAGTAGACGTATATTACTCAATGAATTTCATGATTCGGGTAGGTATTATGTGGATATTGAGGGGATTATTAAGAATAAAATATAGTACACTAATTTCAATTATCTTTAAGTTAACTAACAAGTTAATACCGGCATAAAAGAAATTGTTATGAATTACATATGTTAAGAGTTAGAGCATTTAGAGCACCAGATGATATGGAGGCGGGTGAAAGATTCGCATTGGGGCATAAGAAAGTGTTGGAAGACATAGGTGTTAAAGTTACATCTGGCCGAAATGATTGGATTGCAGATCCATTTGTTTATGTGATGGTTGTGGAAGATACTGCAAATGAAAATAAAGTGGTTGGTGGTGCCCGACTTCATGTAGCGAATCGTGAAAAAGAACTACCTATGGTAGAGGCTATAGGTCAAGTGGATGATGGTATTTATCCTCAAGTGGACGTTATGGTGGATGATGGCGTTGCTGAAGTGTGTGGCTTATGGAACTCAAATGAAATTGCAGGGCTTGGCATCGGAAGTAATATTTTGGTTAGAATTTGCATTGCTATAGCTAAACAAGCTAATTTAACCAAGTTAGTGGCCTTGGTTGCAAGACATACATTACGGAAGGCCATTCAAAAAGGGTTTGAAGTGATTACAACAGTTGGAGATGAGGGTAAATTTAATTATCCTAAACTGGATCTGGTAGCCACGGCTATAGTTTTGAATGATGTCGAGGATTTATCTAAGGCCATAGAGTATGAAAGAATTGAAATTTTGGAATTAAGAAGAAGAAACTTTTTTGTATGTACTGTAAAATGGCCCAAAGGCGAATTTGAGCTAGAATATCAGTTATTGCTTTCTTCCATTCAAAAAATTGGAATTTAAAAAGGAAAATGAAACTAGTAAAAATAATCGTATTATTTCTAATTCTACCTTTTTCGGGTTGGACGAGCTCTGTGGTTAAATTAGTTAACAGCAGTGAGGTAATTCGGGTCAAAAACTTTGAGTTTTTAATTGATTCGAGTATGCAGTTCACTATTAATAATATTGAACTCAATGAATTTAGTCCGTTAAATGAAACTAATTATACAGATCTTCAAAATACGCACTCTACATGGGTAAGAATTAAATATACTACTTCGGAAGAGTTTTCTAACGTGGTATTGCTTATTGATCAAGCCAACCTAGATACAATTGAACTTTATCAAAGAGGGCAACTGGGAATTTGGGAAAAAACGATGTATGGAAACAACTTCCCATTCTCCACTCGAAAGTACGAAACCACCCACTTTATTTTTGATTTACAAACCGCTACCGAGGAAAGGGAAATATACCTGAGAATAAAAAACAATGTCCAAACTTCCTATAATATTATTATAGGTGAAAATACGACCGTTTTTAATTACGAGCAAAATGGAAATATTCTATTCGCCATAATACTAGGTGTATTTGCGGTGATGATTATGTATAATTTGTTTTTATATATGGTCATTAAAGAAACCGTGTATTTAATCTATGTCATACAGTCGTTTTTTACCGGGTTATTGCAAACAGTACTGTTTGGATTTTCTTATCAATTCTTTTGGCCTAACAAGATTCAGTTTCAAGAATATGGATTAGAGTTTCTTACCATTGTTGGAACTATTTTCGGATTAGTTTTTATGAATGTATTCCTAAAAACGAAGTATCATGTTCCGAAATTATTTAGGTTATCAAAAGTATTTATTGGGTTTTATTTGGTCTTGGGTTTGGTGGTTTGGTATAATATCACTTTTGTAAATGCTGTTTTATTAGTTTTTCAACCCATAATAGCTCTATTTATTCTTTTTGTTGCCATAAAAGTTATGGTGGGAGGATATAGGCCTGCAAGATTTTATTTGTTGTCTTGGTCCGTATTTTTAATCGGTATTTTAATTTTTGTTTTGTCTGAAGTAGGAATTATTGAACGAAATAACTTTACCACATTAACCATGACATTTGGTGCTGGCTTAGAAACTGTGCTATTATCGTTTGCCCTAGCTAATAGAATTAATATATTAAAATCAGAACAGGAAGAAGCGGTTTCTAAATCTTTTCGTTTAGAAAAGGAAAAGGCAACATTAATCCAGGAGCAATACCTTGTTTTGGAACAAAAGGTGGTGGAACGAACCGAACAATTAAATACGATCAATTCAAAATTGGGAGAAAAAAATCAAGAAATAGAATTGGCGTATTCTGATCTTAAGGATGCGCAATCGCAATTGGTTACGGCAGAAAAAATGTCCTCCTTGGGACAGTTGACTGCCGGGATTGCTCATGAAATTAATAACCCAATTAACTTTGTAAGTTCAAATGTGTCTCCATTAAGAAGGGATGTAGATGATTTAATTGAACTATTTGAAAAAACGGAGGCTATCGCGAAGCTAAATTTAGAACCGAGTAAATTTGAAGAAATAGAGGCATTTAAGGAAGAAATAGAATTCCCATACATTGTGGATGAAATCAACGACCTTTTGGATGGGATGAAAGATGGTGCTAACCGTACCGTTGAAATAATTAAGGGATTAAAGCTATTTTCTAGAGTGGATGAGGACGACCTGAAAAAAGTGAATTTAGAAGAAGGAATAAATGCTACATTGGTACTTTTGAGTAGCCATTTAAAACACCATATTGAGGTGGAAACTAACTTCTCTGGTATTCCTAACGTAGATTGCTACGGAGGGAAAATGAACCAGGTTTTTATGAATATTCTAAGTAATGCCATTCATGCGGTTAGTGAAAGAACTGCAGGCGAAGGCAAAATTGTAATTTCGACCACCCAGGATACTTCGAATGTATTTATATCCATTAAGGATAATGGAAAAGGAATGACATCAGAAGTGAAAAATAAACTTTTTGAACCATTCTTTACCACCAAACCAGTAGGAGAGGGAACAGGCTTAGGATTATCTATCGTTTTTACAATAATTGAAAAAATTAACGGGGAAATTGATGTGAATTCTGAACTTGAAATCGGTACTGAATTCTTAATCAAACTACCCATAACAAACACTAACACCACCTACCATGATTGATTTTAAACAAGAGCAGATAGGGGCTGTTTTGTACGTTGATGACGAACAGAATAACCTGAACTCTTTTAGATCAACCTTTAGAAGGGATTATCGAATTTATACGGCAAATAATGCTGTGGAAGCCTTAAAGAGTTTAAAAAGTCATTCAGACATTAAGGTGATTATTTCGGATCAAAGAATGCCGGATGTTACCGGTGTAGAGTTTTTTGAAAAAATTAGATATATTTATCCAAATAAAGTGCGGATAATCCTTACAGGTTACTCTGATATTAAGGCGGTCATGGATGCGATAAACAAAGGTCAAGTGTATCGTTTTATTGATAAACCATGGAATAATAACTTGGTGAAACTTGCCATTCAAGATGGCATAGATTTATTTAATACTCGTCATTCCTTAGCCGATAAAAATGAGTCGTTACAAACAGCTTACAATGAGTTGGATAAATTTGTGTACAGTGTTTCCCATGATTTAAGATCACCCCTAATGTCCATTCTCGGAATAGCTAATTTAGCGGAACTGGATTTGGAGGATAAGAAAGCTTTGGAGTACTTTTCATCCATTAAAGGAATGGTTGGTAAACTGGATGGTTATATTCATCAAATTATTGATCACTATAAAGGATCTCACAGTATGGATAATTCTGATTCCATTGATTTTAATGGGTTGATTTCAGAAATTATTGATAGTATTAAATATCATCCAAGTGCTCAAGGGGTTGATTTTAGGGTGGAGATTAATCAATTGGACGAATTTCGATCCAATAGAATGAATATTAAAACGGTATTAAGTAATTTGATATCTAACGCTTTTAAATACCAAAGAGAAGAGGAATCAGGTAAGTTTGTAAAAGTTATAGGAGATGTTACTTCCTCCCAAGCTAAGATTACGGTTAGTGACAATGGGGTGGGAATAAAAGAAGATAAGAAAGAAGAAGTTTTTAATATGTTTTATCGTGCCAAACAAGATAATACAGGAACAGGACTCGGTCTTTTTATAGTGAGTGAAGCTATTGAGAAACTAGGAGGAACGATAAATCTAGAATCAGAATATGGTAAAGGAACAGAAATAACTCTAAAATTACCAGGCAAAAGTGAGTGAAAAACTGTCCATAGTAATTGTTGACGATAATGAGATTGATTTAATGATTGGAGAGCGTTTGCTCTCCAGAGTTGATGACTCTATCGTGGTTTACACATTTTCATGTGCAGATGATGTCTTGTTATGGTTAGAAAATTCTAAAATTGAGGAATTAGCAGAGGTTACTTTGTTTCTTATTGATATTTATATGCCGGTATTTAATGGGTTTTACGTAGCCGATAAAGTGATTGAAAAATTTGAAAAATTACCCAAACAGGCAGCGTGTTACCTATTAAGTGCGACCATTGACATATCCGATACCCGAAAAATTAATAGGAACAGTAAGGTGCAAGGGTACATAGGTAAACCCATAACCGTTCACCTATTTAAAGATCTGATTTTGAAGCACCGTTTATAGGTTTTTAGAACACTAGGCTTCCATTACTCTTTCAATAATATAATTAATGGCGTCAAACCGTGCGACCACTTTTTTATTGGCATTAATTATTTTCCAAGGAGCGTATTCTGTATTCGTATTGTCAAACATTTTTTGTTTGTATTGGGTATAACTATCCCATAATTCTTGTGCTTTACTGTCTACTAAACTGTATTTCCATTTTTTTAACGGATTATTTTGAAGGTTTGTAAAACGCCTCAATTGTTCATCTTTTGAAATAGAAAAATATAGTTTTATCAAAACCGTATCATCATCCATGATCATTTTTTCAAAATCGTTGACTTCAGACATAAATTTTTCATATTCCTTTTCCGTACAGAAACCATTAACAGGTTCAACCACTGCTCGGTTATACCAGCTTCTATCAAAAAATAATGTTTCACCATGTTTAGGCAAATGGGTGACATATCGCTGAAAATACCATTGGTCGCGTTCTTCCTTAGTCGGTTTAGGTAATGCAACCGTTTTAAGAGACCTGGGGTTAAGAAATTGTGTGATTCTTCGAATGGCCCCACCCTTACCCGCAGAGTCTCGTCCCTCAAATATAATAATGACTCGTTTGTTATTTTCCGTTACCCAGTGTTGTAATTTCAGGAGTTTAATTTGCCATTTTAGTAAATCCCTTTCATATTTAACCCTTCGAATTGCTTTTTCCAGATCTATACTTTCCTGTGAAAGTAGCATCTTTAAACCTTCCTTTGATGAAAGTATGTCTATGTCTTTTTGTTTTAACTCCATCATAATTATACGTCTAAATGATTTAGGCGTTGGTAACGCATAACAATATTAGGGTCCGGATTTAAGTAGGTCTTGGCTTCTTCTTTTCCATCATAATCAAATTGGGAAAGTATAAATCGCATAGACTCTAATCGAGCTTCCTTTTTATTATTGGCTTGAATAATAGTCCAAGGCGATACCATGGTATGGGTATGCGTAAACATTTCTTCTTTGTATTGTTTGTATTTTTCCCATAATTCTTGTCCCTTTTCATCAACAGGAGAAATTTTCCAAAGCTTTAATGGATCGGTTTTTCTACTTGTAAACCTGGTCATCTGAACTTCTTTATCAATGGAAAACCAGAATTTAATTATTTCCACACCATCTTCCATCAACATATGTTCAAATTCTGGAACCTGTTTTAAAAATGTTTTGTACTGCTTTTCACTACAGAAACCCATTACGGGTTCTACCACTGCTCGATTATACCAACTTCTATCAAAAAAAACCATTTCCCCCGGCTGAGGTAGTTCTTTTACATATCTTCTAAAGTACCACTGACCTGTTTCTATTTCGGTAGGTTTATTTAAAGCAACCACACGCATGGATCGTGGATTTAAATGTTCCACAAATCGTCTTATCGTTCCCCCTTTTCCAGCTGCATCTTGCCCTTCAAAGATGATCATAACTTTTTTTCGCTTTTTCCCAATCCAGTTCTGGAGCTTTACAAGTTCCATTTGTAAAAATCGAAGGTCTTGTTCGTACGCTAATTTAGCTTCAATTTTTTGCGTTGAAATGTGCTTTTGAGATAATAACTCTAGTAAATCTGCTTTCGTTTTCAGATTAAGGAATTCCTCCTGAGTAATCTTCTTCTCCATAGTAATTGTGCTTGGTCCAAATTTATATAATCTGATTTGATGCCTTGTGGTGTTTTTTGTTTTTTATGATCTAATAATTTCACTATTTTGCAATGCAATTAAATAATTGAAAATGAATACAAAGTATATTTTTTCCCCACTAGTTTTAGGGTTTGGCGCTTTATTGTGGATTAACGCATCTGGTGGAGTTGCACATATTCAAAAAAAGGATAGAACCGGTAGCCCAGTTAGTGATGTGGCTTGTACACAATGCCATGTTTCTACGGGTAACTTCTCTTCCGTTGGTTCTTTACAATTATTGTCGTCCTCTGGGACGGTGGTAACGCATTACCTTCCTGGGGAAACGTATCAGTTTAAAGTGAAAATGCAGAGTGCTCGTAATGTAGGACATGGATTTCAGGTTACTGGTTTATTGGCGGATAATAGTAGTGCTGGTACCTGTTTAAAGATATCTTCAAATGTTCAAATTACCCCGTTAAATGGACGGTGGTATTTTGAATCTGATGGATTATTAAGTGGAGGAGAGTATGTAATGAACTGGACAGCTCCTAGTGCAGGAAGTGGTTCTGTTACCTTTTATGGTAATGGACTGTCTACTAACGGTAATAATACGACTACAGGGGAAGAATTTGTTGCTTTTCCTAGTCTTACTATCGATGAAGACATCACAAGTGGAATTTCAAGAGTTCAAGATTTACGTATTAAAGTATATCCTAATCCAACAGAAAGAATTTTGTTTTTAGAATCAGATATTACCTTAAAAGAGGTTAACATATTTGACTTGAAAGGGGGGCTGATTAAATCTCTATCAGTAAATGGACTGCAAATCTCTGTAGATGTGAGTGACTTCCCCAAAGGAATTTACTTTGTTCATGCCTCCACAGAAGGAAAGGTTATCAAATCTTCTTTTGTGAAAAAGTAGACTTGTTTAGTAATATTGGATACAAAAAAGGGGCGCAATTGCGCCCCTTTTTTGTATCCATAATATGGATTACTGTATAAATACTTTTTGTGCTTGCTTAGTTCCATTTCCTGATTGTACTGAAACTATATAAACACCAGCAGTTAAATTTGAGATATCAAAAGTCTCTTGAAAATCCTGACCTCCATGAAAAGAAGTAATAGACTTAACAACTTGACCTGTAATATTTATTAATTTTATCTCGGTTACTGAGCTTGTATTCTTAACAAAAACGGTCATTTCATTCCCGATGGTTTTTACTTGGGAAATTTCAGAATTGGTTAATTCTGAAACACTAACTGGCCATGAAAAAGTGAAATTTTCACATCCTTCCATGTTTACATCCGAGTTTAACATGGTAAATGCAGGAGCGGAAACAACACTAATTCGATTTAATTCAACACACACATCATATTGACCAGGATCTCCAACAGGTGCCCATAAGGTGGTTAAAGTAATGTCAATAGTTCCACCTGGAGCCAAATCACCAAGTACTTGGGTGACAAACTCTTTACTTCCGCCTCCTAACGGCTTCTCAATTTGTACTCCATCTACAGATACATAGAATAAAAGAGAGGTAAAACTGGAGGGGTAGGTAAAAGCAGTATCATTATTTGTTAAGCTTACTTTTATTTCCGTAGTTCCATTCGCTGGATCCTGAATGATTACTGGGTTTGCAGGAAGTAAAATGGCATCTACAGAGATCCGGCCTTGTTGCGCAAAAGAGATGGCGCTTATCCCCATAGTAAAAGCGAAAAGTAATAGTTTTTTCATCGTATTTTATAATTAAGTTTTAGATAATTTAATGGGTTCTAAAGTAAAGAAAAGAAACGAGAGTTAAAATTTTATTTTTGTTTAAATGATTTACTTTTTCCACGTAAATGAAACCTAACAAAATTGAAGTTGGATTCTGGTTAAGCTCCAATTGCTTGGTTCAGTTGGTTAATTATTTTTTCTGATATTTTATGGAAATATCTCTTTTTTTCATAACCAAGAACCCATACAACACCATTGATGGCGTTCGAGTAGAATACCTCTTCAGCTTGTTCAAAGGCATTTACGCCCACAGGAGTTTCCATTACCTCTAGGCCCAAACTTGGAGCTAGAGCCAAAATGTTTTGACGCATTGTACCCGGTAAACATCCTTCCGATAGGGGGGGAGTAATTAGGCGGTTATGAATAACTAAGAAAATATTGGAGGATACGGTTTCACAAACTAAACCTTTAGAATTTAGAATGACCATTTCGTCAACTCCTTTGGCTTTTTTAGCCATTCCTGCTTTTACAAACAATAGGGCATTGGCCGATTTTAAAGAATTGAAAGCACTTATTGGTTTAAATATTTCATCATAAATAGCGATGGTTTTACCCTCCTTATTTAATTCATATTTATTTCCCGAAAGATCTGATTCCAAAAGAAGGGAGATTTCGTTGGTTTGTGGAGTGTATAGTCCTCCTTCATTCCTGAATATTGTAAGTCGAACCCGAGCGCCTTCCTTATGTCGATTTCTTAATAGTAACCGGATAATCTCTTCATTGATCACTGTTTTCAATAATTGATCATTCCATTCGTAACCCAACAGTTCCATACCTCCATATAAACGTTGTAAATGGGACTCCAAAAAAAGAGGCATTCCATGGACACATTTGATGGTTTCAAATAATGCATCACCATATCTAAAACCTCTGTTGGCCACGGTAAACACAGGCGTATCAGAAGGTATTAATTTTCCGTTTAAACTTACGTATCCGCTCATGATAAATGCGTTCTTAAAAATTCTAAGTTGGAGTTTGGTTTAATTAAAAATCCTTTAACCGAAACAGCTTCACTGGCTTCAATATCTCTTAGGGAATCACCTACCATATAACTAATATGAGGGTCGACTTTATGAATTGCCATGGCTTTTTCAAGCATTAGGGAACCCGGTTTTCTATCCAAGGACTTTGAATAATCTTGATGATGTGGAGAATAAAAGACATCGGTTAATATAATTCCTTCTTTATGTAGTTCTTCCTTTAAATAGGAATGACAATTTTCCACGTCCTGATGAGAATACAATCCTTTCGCAATTCCTCCTTGATTGGTAATTATTATCAATAAATAGCCTAGTTTTTGAGCTAGTTTAAGGGTTGGGATTACGGTTGGGAGAATCTCAAAATCTTCCACAAGAAAGGTATATTCTCCCCGTTCCCGATTAATAACACCATCCCGATCTAAAAACAAGGCTTTATTGGAATTTATCATAAACCTATGGCCATTAGAATTTTACTAAAGAATCCCATAAGGAAACTTGGTTTGAAAATGATGGTTGCTAATAAACCAAAAACAGCTCCATAATAATGGGCGTCATGTCCAATACCATCATTTACGTTTTGATTAGCTAAGCGTTTTTCATACCATACGTAAAGAACACCAAATAGAATTGCTGGAATGGGTACAATCCCCATAAAGTAAAGGGAACGAGTTGGGAACATTAAAATGTACGAAAACAAAATTGCAGCTACTGCTCCTGATGCACCAATAGAGGTGTAGTAGGGGTTATCCCCATGTTTTTGTAAGGAAGGTATAGACGAAAAGATTATTCCACCAAAGTAAAGTACGAGGTAAAATACGCTTCCTAAAATGCCAAATTCCTGGTTGAAAACGGATTCTACAAATGCACCAAATTGCCATAACACAAACATGTTAATTAGAAGGTGAGACCACCCTCCATGTAAAAAGGCATGTGTAATTACCCTATAATATTGTTTTTTATGCTTGATCAAATACGGATCAAAAAGGTATTTATTAAATAAATCCCGATTGCTAAAAGCCATGTACGAGAAAATACCTGTTACTGCAATGATGATGTATGTAATCATAAATAAGTGTTTAATGATGTATTAAATGGATCAAGGGAATTTAGGATATTTCTGAAAATCGGGATCTCTTTTTTCCAAAAATGCATGTTTCCCTTCTTGAGCCTCCTCCATAAGGTAATACATCATGGTAGCATCGCCAGCAAATTCCATTAAACCATGTTGTCCATCTAATTCGGCATTTAACGCACGCTTTAACATACGTAAGGCCATTGGACTTCTTTTCAATATGGTTTTGCACCATTCTACGGTGGTGTTTTCTAATTCAGACAATGGAACTACTTTATTTACCATTCCCATGGTTTCCGCTTCTTTTGCCGTGTATTGTTCACATAAGAACCAGATTTCACGTGCTTTCTTCTGTCCTACATGACGTGCCAAATAACTAGATCCAAATCCGCCATCAAAACTTCCTACTTTCGGACCGGTTTGCCCGAAAAGAGCATTTTCGGAAGCTATCGTTAAATCACATACCACATGAAGTACATGTCCTCCACCAATAGCATAGCCATTTACCATGGCAATTACGGGTTTTGGAAGTGACCGTAATGCTTTGTGTAAATCCAATACGTTCAGTCTGGGAACACCATCTTCACCTACATAACCACCCACACCTTTTACGTTTTGGTCTCCGCCCGAGCAAAATGCTTTATCTCCAATTCCGGTAAGAACCAAAACTCCTATGCTTTGATCTTCACGGGCAATAGCAACCGCATCCAACATATCTATATTGGTTTGGGGTCTAAAAGCATTGTAAACCTCTGGACGATTGATGGTTATTTTTGCAATACCTTCAAAAAAATCAAAGTAAATGTCTTCGTATTCTTTGATGGTAGTCCATTTTCTTTCTGACATAATGTATTGTTTATGTGTTAACCTACGTAGTTAACATGTTCGTTCTTAAATTTTTTAAAATACTCTTGTAATATACCTGCGTTCTCCAATTGAGGAGTATTAACCTCTAAAATTCCGGATGCATTCCCGGCTAAAAGGGAATCAAATTTGGATTCCAATTCAGATTTCGAGGTGGCGCAAAAATAATGAACCCCAAAGCCTATTGCAATGTGTTCTACACTGTTTTTTTGATGGGTTTCAAAGTGGCTTTCTAATTGCCCAGTACTATTGGGTCCATCAATAAATCTGAAAATTCCTCCACCATCATTGTTGACCACAACCACCTTCAAATTGCGAGGGATATGTCGGTGCCACCAAGCATTGGTATCGTAAAAAAAGGATATATCACCAACTATTAAAACAACCGTTTTAGTAGTAACCATAGCTGTTCCCATGGCAGTGGATACAATTCCATCAATGCCACTGGTTCCTCTATTGGCATCAAAGAACAATTCGTTTTCCCAATCAAATAACTGGGCATAGCGAATGGAAGTACTATTCGCTAAATGAACAATACTCTGAGCTGGAATTTTTTCATTCATAGTTTGCATTACCTGAAAATCACTGAATGTCACCGTTTTTTCAAATTTCGCTTGTTGTTCTTTACGCACATTGTCAACATTTATCCATTGATTTACGTACGATGATCCTTGAATATTAGCATTTTTAAGAAGTGTGGTAAAAAATAATTCTTCGGAGTTATTGAAATGCTGAGTTAAACACTGGTAGGTGTCAGGTGCCTTTTCAATTACTTCAATATGAATATGATGTTTCGGGCCGTATTTCCGAAGAAACCCTTTGATCCTTTTAGAAACAACATTACCTCCAAAGGTGAGTAATAATTCAGGTTGTAATTTTTCCATTTCCTTTTCAGAAAGAGGGGTAATTAGCCGGTCGATACAATGGACCGATCCCTTTACGTCAATATTAGATGTTGTTTCCGAAAAAATTAATGCGCGCTTACTGATTTTTTGAAGAAGAACATCTAAGGTTGGATTCCCATTTTTTTGCCCCCCTAAAATCATAATTTTAGAAGTGGAGTTCCAAATGGAAATGGCGGTTTGCATTTCCGTGGAATCTATGGGTTCGTTGACTTGATCGGTAGTGGTGGAAACAGTTGTTTCGGTAAATGACTCTTTTAAATATAAAGGTTCTTCAAAAGGCATATTAAGATGTACCGGCCCCCCTGGATTAATAACCGAGGGTATGGCTAGATTTAAAGCTGCCTTAATTATTTGAAGGTTCTTGAATTCTTCTCCTTGTATGGGAAACTCCTCTAATTGAGACGATAATAATATATGGTTGGCATACACCTTGTTTTGACGAATGGTTTGACCATCTCCTTGATCAATCAGTCTTTGGGGTCTATCGGCCGATAACACCATTAATGGGATTTTTCGGTAGAATGCTTCTGCAATAGCCGGATAATAGTTTAACAATGCCGAACCCGATGAACAAACCAAAGCCACTGGTTTTTGAGTTTGTTGAGCCATTCCAAGAGCAATAAATCCAGCAGAACGTTCGTCAGGAACCGAATAACATTGGTATTTGGAATGCGAAGTAAAGCCTAAAATTAAAGGGGCATTTCTAGATCCGGGTGAAATCACAACCCGCGTCAGTCCCTTTTTCCAAAGTTGATCTATCAGCTGTTGTACACTTTTTTTATTTGTGGTTTCCAATATGGAAATGGTTTTTGATGATTACTTCTTTTCTGAAGTCGTTTAATTATTTGGCAGAAAGTGACTCAAGTTCATTTAACAACGTTTGCGATTTAAGAACGGTTTCTTCCCATTCCTTTTCTGCAACCGATTTGGAAGTAATTCCTCCGCCAAGGTACAAAGCTACATAGTTTGATAAAATTTGCATACATCGAAGGTTTACAAATAATTGAACTTCTTTGTGTGGATTAATAAATCCTAAATAACCGGTATAGTAAGCTCTTTCATGTTTTTCTAATGCGCGTATTAAGTTCTTAGCTCTAGGAAGTGGGACCCCACAAATGGCAGGAGTTGGATGCATGCTTTGTGTAAGATGTAATGCTTGAATAAAGGAAACTTTTCCTAAAGAAGAAATCGCGTTTTGTAAATGATAAACCGGACCTGCTTTGATCGATTTGGTTTCTTCGGTTTGGTAGGGGATTCTGTTCTTTGAAAAACATGTTTCGATATACTTGGTTACGTAATCTTGTTCTTCTTTTTCTTTTTGTTCCCACAGAGGTAATCCTCCTAAATCAGGTTGGGTTCCTGCTAAAGACATGGTAGAAATGGTACCCCCTTTCCATGAAGTAAGAGTTTCTGGGGTGGCACCCATCCACATACCCGATTGTGGATGATTTACCAAGTAAACAAATGCAGTTTTTTGGTTTTCGATTACCTGAAAAAATAATTTAGCTCTGTCTAAATCGTCAGTGGTATCCACCTTTTCAATTCGAGAGTAGATGAATTTATCTACTTTTAATGTAGGCATGGAGAGAATTCCTTTTTCTAAGTCAACTAGGTATCTGTCCTTATCTGTAAAATGGATTTTAGGTGCATTATGGCTCTTTTTAATCCGAGGTAAAGCTAGAATTTTAACCACATATTTTGTCCAATCCGATCCTGAGTTTAAATGAAAATCAGCAGGAATAAATACCTCTGGATGTTCATTTGATAATTCAAAGGGACGGAGAATGAAACCCGCTTGTTGATGGTGATTTGAAGTTGGGTTTTCAATAATTAATTCGATTTCTGTAGTACCCGGATAACTGAAAATTGCAAAACTCAAATTCTTTTCAATACATGCGGAAAGAATGGATTTCATGGTGTGTGATTGGTGATTCAAAATGTTTTTGTTTCAAAATTCTGGTCCAAAAGTAAATAGATATAGGTCGATTGCCAAAATATTGAAACTGTCATTATTCTGTAATTAATCATTTTTAACGGAGTATTTAAATCCTCGTGAGTAACAAGAAATAATTAATCATTTATTTTTGTATAAAATCGAAGTTTATGGCTGACAGAATTTTATTAGTTGAAGATGAACCATCATTGTACGAGGCGTTAAAGCTTAATCTGGAAATCGAAGGTTACAATGTGACTGTGGCGGTGGATGGGGAACAGGCAATAGAAAAATTTAAGTCTAGCCATTTTCAATTGATTATTCTAGATGTAATGATACCTAAAATTGATGGTTACGTGGTGTGCGAGACCATTCGATTAGAAAATTCTCAAGTTCCTATTATGTTTTTAAGTGCCCGAAACTCTGCAGAGGATAAGATTAATGGACTAAAAACCGGAGCGGATGACTACATGTCAAAGCCTTTTAACTTAGAAGAATTCCTTCTAAGAGTTAGTTTGTTGGTTAAACGAGGACATGCCTTGACAGACACAGGAACGGAGGATTTAAATTCCTTTGAGTTTGGAGGGAACAAAGTAGATTTCTCTAGTTTTGAAATTTCAACATGGGATGGAGAAGTAAAATCCTTATCCAAACGTGAAATGAAGTTATTGAAGCTTCTTATTGAAAAACGAGGTAAAGTCGTTTCCCGAGAAGAAATCCTACAAAAAATATGGGGGTACGATGTTTTTCCTTCTACCCGTACCATTGATAATTACATATTGGCTTATCGTAAGTATTTTGAGGAGAATCAACGTCAGCCTAAATATTTCTTTTCGGTAAGAGGGGTAGGATACAAATTTGAAGCAGACTCGGAATAAAAATTATTCCAAATTTATTTTATAGCGATTCCAAATCTCTTCTTTCTTTAACACTGTTACGGTTACATTTGTAAGTAATTGTTAACACGTATGAAGAAATTAATATCTATAGTTTTCATTATATTTTCATTTACTCAGGTATGGGCTTTAGGTGAAGATGATAATCAATCGATACCCTATCCAGAGCTCATTAAGCGTTACCAAATATTAGCATCCCAGTATAACACCTGTGATTTTATTTCTTTTGGAGAAACGGATTCGGGTGAGCCCTTACATTTGTTTATTATGAATTCTTCGGGGGAGTTTTATCCAGAAGCCATCCATAATAAAACGGTTATTCTTGTACAAAACGGAATTCATCCCGGTGAGTCATGTGGGATTGATGCCAGTATTGAATGGGCAGAAGAATTACTTCAAAATAATTCGATTCCTGATAATGTGGTTATTGGAATAATCCCAGTGTACAATATTGGAGGGATGATAAACAGAGGCTGTTGTAGTAGAGCGAACCAAAATGGCCCGGAAGAACATGGATTTAGAGGAAACGCACGTAATTTGGATCTAAATCGTGATTATATCAAAGCCGATAGCAGAAATGCGCTCGCTTTTTATCGATTGTTTCATTGGTTAAAACCAGAATTATTTGTGGATACACATACTTCTAATGGAGCCGATTATCCCTATACCATGACCTTACTTACTACAAGGAGAGAAAGGTTAGATGCTCATTTGAGTCAGTTTTTGGTTCATAAATTGGAACCGTATATGTATGCCAATTACGATAGTTTGTCTCCCTACGTTAATGTATTTGGAACGACTCCGAATAAGGGCATCAAAGCATTTAATGACATGCCTCGTTTTTCCTCTGGATATGCTTCGTTGTTTAATTGTATTGGATTTACTACGGAAGCCCATATGTGGAAATCATTCGATGCTCGTAAAAAAGCAACCTCAAAATTCTTGAAAATTCTGACCGATTTCGCACATGAAAATGCGAAGGAACTCATGGAAAATAAACAAATTTCGGATACGGAATATGCACGAGATTTTGAGTTTGTTAATCTAAGGTTGGATACCACAAAAAATAAAGAAATTACCTTTTTATCCTTTGCTCCAGAGTATAGATTTAGTGAGATTTTGGGGCGTGATCAACTGTATTACAATCGGGAGAAGCCAGAAACCATAAAAATTAAATATTACGACCGTTTTGAAAAAACGGGGCAAATACATGTTCCTAAATATTATGTAGTTAAGGCGGCTTGGAGAGAGGTGTTGGATCGGTTGAAGGCCAACCAGATAGAAATGACCCCCATAGAAAATGATAGTACCCTAAACGGGGTAGGAATGTATATAGAGTCATTTACCAATGTTGAAAATCCCTATGAGGGACACTTTTTACATCATCAGGTGGTGGTGAGGGATTCTGCGATTACAATGACGTTTCATAAGGGGGATTATTTAGTGTCTACGCAACAAACAGGGTGGCGATATATCTTGAATGTATTGCAACCGGAATCGGATGATAGTTTTTTTGCATGGAATTTTTACGATGAAATTACGCAACAAAAGGAATGGTATTCCGCTTATGTATTTGAACCTTACGCAAAAAAAATGTTAGCCGATGACTTACAATTACAGAGGGTATATCAAAATAAATTAGTGAATGATCCGAAGTTTAAGAAGGGCGATTATCGTTTGTACTGGTTGTATACCCAATCCCCTTTTTACGAGAAAGAGCATAATCGCTTACCTATCTTAAAAGTGTATTAGTATTATATGGTTCGTAAGTTAATCATATTATTTGGGCTTTGGTTTATTTGTTCAAATACCGTTTTTTCTCAGTTTAGTCACTATTGGGGAGAAAGCTTTAGTACAAAGTCAGCTTTGCTATCCGGGGCTGTGGTGGGTGGCTATCAAGATGAATCGTCCATATATTACAATCCCAGTATTTTATCAGATTCTAGTGTTAACCAATTTTCATTTGCCAATGGAGTGGTCAATATTGATTACCTCCGGTATGAAAATGCCTTGGGAGAGGGAGTAGACGTGAGCCACTTGGAATCTTCCGTAAATGCGGGCTTCTTGTCCGTTAATTTGTATCCAAAAGATAAGTTTCAATTGGTATGGAAAGCGGCTTATTTTAATCGATCAAAATTTGATAATTCCCTAGGAGACGAGGTTAAAAAACAATACAATGTGATTGAATTGAATCCAGGTATTGAACAATACATTGGAAAGGTAGGGAGCCGGACAGAATTCAATGACTATTGGTATGGGTTGGGAATCGCAAAGTTTGTAAATGATAAGCTTTCTGTTGGGGTAAGCGGATTTTTACGATACACCAGTTTAAGGTACCATTATTCTAAGACGATCGAAATTGGGTCGATGGGATTTGACACCAATCAAAAAATTGCCATTAGTTCTGATTTAATGGATACCCGAGGATATACCTGGAGAGGAACTCTTAAACTGGGAGGCAATTATCGGTTCAATGAAAAAATTAGTGGTGGGATAACTATTACAAGTCCTTCTTTGTTTTTTGCAGGAAGTGCCCATGGAAATAATTCTTTTTCAAGAGTCAATAACCCAAATGCAGAAACAGGAGAGTTGTTACCCGATTATTTTTATGATGCCTCTGGGGCAAATATGCGTATGAATGTAAGAGATCCTTTATCCGTAGCAGTGGGTGTAGATTACCGACTCGAAAAACTGAGATGGAATGTGACCGCAGAATGGTTTGCAGGAATCGCTCCTTACCGGATAATTGATCAAACCACAGGAAAGGTGACCGAATTGAAAACGACCTATTTACCAGAAGATCCGATGGAAGTTTTATCTTTTGTGGGTGGAGGGAAAAGTATAGTGAATATTGCCGTGGGATTAGAGATTTACAATAAAAACGATAGATCTGTGATGTTAGGTTTTAAAACCGATTTTGATGCCTTAAAGGGGTTTGATTACCAGGAATTATCTCATCTTCATACAATGGTTAATGCAAAATCTAATTATTATCATTTTTCTGCAGGTAAGAGTTTTTTATTCTTAAAATATGATGTTTTGTTTGGGGTTCAATATTCTATTTCCCGCCAAAAGAATTTGAAAGCTTTAGCCAATTTTTCTGATCCAGTGGACTTAAGTACATCTGGGGCCTATAATTTAGAAGGTGAGGTTCAAAACAATATGCATTTTAAAGGAGATGCTTTGACCTTCTTTTTGGGATTGACCTTAAAAAACTAATGCCTGTATAAAATTAGATTCTATACAGGCATTCGTAAAATGGTATTTATATAAACGGCTATTCTTTTTCTAAAAGAACAACACTTTCCACGTGAGCAGTATGTACAAACTGATCCACGATACTTATTTTCTTTTCTTGGTAACCTGCCTGATGGAAATCCAGTAGATCACGAGCTTGTGTCGCTGGATTACATGAAATGTATACCACACGTTTAGCATCTAGTTCAATAATTCTTTTTAAGGCCTTAGGAGTGATTCCTGAACGAGGAGGATCCAAAATAACCGTTTTAATTTTGCCTTGGTATTCTGGATGATCTTTCAAGAAGTTTTTTACATCCGCAGCGTAGAACTCTAAATTTTTAATCCCGTTTTTCTTCGCGTTTTTCTTGGCGTCTTCAATGGAGCTTTTAATAATATCTACCCCAATAACTTTCACACTACCCTTGGCTTGATTGGCCACTAATTGACCAATGGTTCCTGTACCACAAAAAAGATCTACAATGGTATCGTTTTCGGTATAATTCTGGTCTAAGAAGGTATAGTCAATTGCTTTTTGGTACAGCAGTTCGGCCGATTGTGGATTGGGTTGAAAGAAGCTACCAATACTCACATCAAAATACAAATCGTGGATACGCTCTTCGAGATTGTTTTCTCCATAAATTACGGTAGATGAAAGATCTTCGTCTTGGGTACGATCACCTTGACCATCATTAATGGTATGGATAACTCCCGCTAAGCGATCGCCAACTACGTTTTGCAATGCTTGAATAAAACCTTTCGTATCAAATTCTTCTATATGAGAGGAACTAGTACTCAATTTGAATAATACTTTATCGGTATGAAAACTCTTTCTTACCGTAAGAAATCGGTAAAAACCGTGATGTCTAACTGGGTGCCAGGCCGGTAGGTTACTATCTATACACCATTGACGAATAGATTTCAAGCCGTCTTCAATCTGTTTATCAAATAAGCCAGAATCCGCATCTAGGTTATCTACCACACGCCATTGTCCCTTGTGTTTGAAACCTAGGCCAAAGTCATCAATATCTGTTTTTTGTTCCGCATCCCAAATAATAGTGGAAAAGGAATATTCCATTTTATTCCGGTAGTGCCAATTGGAAGGGGAGGGAATGAACTCGTCAAATAACTCAAAGGCATTTTTTACATAACCAATTCGTTTCAATACATCGAGTGTACTGGTTTTTTTATGCTCTTGTTGTAAGCTAACTGGCCACGTGGCATAAGGAGCTCCAGGAATAGCTTGGAATTCAATAGGACGTTCATCTGGTGAAGCTTTGATCACTTCGGTGACTTTAGCCTCTGCAAATCTTTTTTTCTTTTTGATGATACGAGCTTTGACCACTTGCCCTGGAAAAGTGTTTAAAACAAATACAATATAATCCCCATCTTCGGTTGGAATTTTTGAAATCCCTTTTCCCCCAAAAGCTAAATCGGTAATTGTAAATTCTAGGATATTACCTTTTTTCATTGTTTTAACGTCCATTCCAGATATTTTTTAAGTTGCAAAATTACTGATAAAATCGAGTTTTTATAGGCAATTTACAGGATACTTTTTTTCCAGTAAATAAATAGAATGAATAGGTAGGCCAAGGGGTTTATAACGGGTTTTTCAATGGTTGTCTCTAATGGGTCAAAAGCAATGTTTGGTATATTCGGATAGTAAAAGTTATTAACAATTGACATATATTTGAAATTGTCAGAATTAGAGGAATTTGTTTTTTGACACACTAAACTATCCATCATTAGAGCGTTAGTTCTATTGTTTACACTATTCTTTAACGACATACTAATTAATCACACACTACTATGATTGATCTATGGTATTAAAATCACGAAGTGATTTATAATTAATTTGAGTCAGACGAAAGTCTGACTTTTTTTTTACTCAAAAATAAAGTTGCAGAAGTACGAGGAAGCCGTCAAAAGTATTCCATGATATTTCGGTGGATTAATAGTAAATTTGCCATTCGAAATTTAAAAAGTTAGATCATGTCAAAAACTGCAGAGAAACTAGATTCAAATCACTATATAGCCCTAGAAGATAAATACGGTGCACATAACTATCATCCATTACCCGTTGTATTAGAACGTGGAGTAGGGGTGTTTGTTTGGGATGTTGAAGGAAAGAAATATTATGATTTTCTCTCCGCCTATTCAGCAGTAAATCAGGGGCATTGTCATCCAAAAATTATTGGTGCATTAACCGATCAAGCCAAGACATTAACATTAACCTCTAGAGCCTTTTTTAATGATAAGTTAGGGGTATACGAAAAATTTGCCACAGAGTATTTCGGGTATGAAAAAATCTTACCCATGAATACGGGGGCTGAAGCGGTAGAAACTGCATTGAAGATTGCCCGTAAATGGGGATATGAAAAGAAAGGGATTCCTCAAAATCAGGGGAAAATAATTGTATGTGAAAACAATTTCCATGGGAGAACGACTACCATAATTTCTTTTTCAAATGATGAAGATGCACGTCAAAATTTCGGTCCATTTACGACTGGTTTTGTGAGTATTCCTTATGATGATATTGATGCCTTACAGGAAATTTTAAAAGCCGATAAACATATCGCTGCATTTTTGGTAGAACCGATTCAAGGAGAAGCGGGCGTTTTTGTACCTCGTGAAGGATATTTAACCCAAGCGGCTAAATTATGTAAAGAGCACAATGTGTTGTTTATTGCAGATGAGGTTCAAACAGGTATTGCCCGTACAGGTAAATTACTGGCTGTAGATCACGAAAATCTCAAACCGGATGTATTGATTTTAGGAAAAGCAATTTCGGGTGGGGTTTATCCAATTTCTGCAGTCCTTACAGATAATCATATTATGGAAGTTATTCATCCAGGACAACATGGGTCTACTTTTGGAGGCAATCCAATTGCTGCTGCAGTTGCAATGGCAGCACTTGAAGTGGTGAAAGATGAAAAACTAGCTGAAAATGCAGAGACTTTGGGTCAATTATTCCGTTCTGAAATTACGAAACTGGCGGGTAAAAGTAAATTGGTGAGTAAGGTAAGAGGTAAAGGTTTATTAAATGCCATAATTGTAAATGATTCTCCAAATAGCACTACTGCTTGGGATTTGTGTATGAAACTATCTGAAAATGGATTGTTAGCAAAACCAACGCATGGAAATATTATTCGTTTTGCGCCACCATTGGTAATTACCAAAGAAGAGTTATTGGAATGTACTGGAATTATAGAGAAGACTTTCTTGGAATTTGAGGCTACGATGTAGTGAAATCATATAAATTGAAAGCCCGTTTCGAAGTGTTGAAATGGGCTTTTTTTGTTTATACAGCTTCGTTTATTTGTGAAAATATAGTTGATTTTAAACTTTCAGGATGGAAGGGTTTCAAAATAAATGAAGTGAAAATCCCTTCTTGGTAATTTTGATCGTATGAAAAGTCTGGTTGCGCTGTAAGTGCAATTATAGGGGTCTTTTTGTTGTAGATCACCGCTTCTTTTTTTATTTTATAAGAGGCTTCGTAACCATTCATTATTGGCATTTGGATATCCATTAATATAAGGTCATACGTCTCACTCATAGCATGATCTACCGCAATTTTCCCATTGGCAGCTATGTCATAACTAATGTTCCATTGGCCTAATAATCGCGTAATGATTTTCGCATTTATTTCATTGTCTTCTGCCACTAAAACCTTGATTTGCTCACTGCTTTTACCCTTGGGTCTTAGTTTCGGAATAACTAATTGGGGCTTACTGGTTTCAAAAGTAAAAGCACAACTAAAGCTAGAACCTTTGTCTACTTCGGAGTGTACATTTAAGATTCCTCCCAGTAGGTTTACTAAATTTTTTGAAATGGACAACCCTAATCCAGTTCCCCCTTTAAGAAGGTTGTAGGAGGTGCTTGATTGTGTGAAGCTATCAAAAATGCCTTGGAGTTCTTTTTGAGGAATTCCAATGCCAGTATCGGTAATTTTAAATTCTATTCGAGAGTGATTGTTGTTCTTGCTAATCCCATTTACCAAAAAATCAATTTGTCCCGCATTCGTATATTTAATAGCATTGGCTATTACATTGGTTAATATCTGATGTAATTTGGTTTTATCGGTGACTATAAAATTAGGAATTTCACCGGTCTGCTTAAACCGAAATTGCAATCCCTTATTTTCAGATAATTTGTTTTGAAGTTGACTGACTGATCGTAAAAAATCAGGGAAATTTATAGGCGTATTTATCACCTTGGATTTTCCAGAATCTAGTTTTGTGAAGTCTAGAACATCGTTAATTAGGTTCAGTAGATTGTCGGAAGCCAATTGAAGTATATCAATGTCATCTGCTAGGTTAGCTTGTTTATTTTCCTTCACAAGTTGATGACAAGTCCCTAAAATCGCATTTAATGGAGTTCTTATTTCGTGAGAAATAGTAGATACAAACTTTGACTTTAACCTAGAGGCTTTCTCGGCTTGCTTTTTCGCAGAGTAAATATCCTCAATGTCTCTTCCGGTAACCACACTTCCTACAATAGTTCCTTGCTCATTTCGATATGGATTAATATGAAACTCATACAATCGCACTCTACTATCGGTGAAAAATAAAGATTTTGAAAACTCTGTATCCATTCCTTTAAGAGATCTGGAGTGGATATGACGCCATCTTTTTGCCGTTTCTGCCATTAAAAAGGAGTCGTTCAATTTCGTGCCTACCACCGGGTGTATCCCCGAAATACCAAATAATAAATCGTCAAATGCTTGATTAAAAACGATTAGTTTTTCATTTTGATCAATGGCCCAAAAAACATCTGAGGTATTTTGAATTATCGCATTTAGGTTGGCTTCGTTACGTTTTAATTGGTTTTGTGTTCTATGTATTTCCGTTACGTCTTGAATAATAATTGTAATTCGATTGGGTATAGCGGAGTCTTGACAAAGGGGAGTAGCTCTGGCTAAATAATGTTTGTCTGAGTTGGGCGAATGATACGTATACTCCTGTTGGGAGTTAGTGGAAATTGTTTCGTCTATTACTTTTTTTAATAAACCAAATTTTCTTTTGCTATAAACTTCTCGTAAGTTTTTA
This sequence comes from uncultured Flavobacteriales bacterium, assembly GCA_913062955.1. GTDB lineage: Bacteria > Bacteroidota > Bacteroidia > Flavobacteriales_G > Salibacteraceae > CAJXZP01. Next base: position 44,891 of record CAJXZP010000022.1, read on the forward strand.
CCCAAGAAGGAAATTATTAGTTCGTATTCCGGGTGCTTGGGAGTTACCCAAATATTTAACAAGTTGTATTGGTTATCGGTTTCATAGATAATGTCCGATAGGGAATTTACCACAGCATCTAGGTGTTGATGGTTTTGGACTGCGTTTCGTTCCGAGTCTTTTAAATGACTAATATCAAATACAGAACCTAACCAAATTAGTGGCTCCCCAAGAGCATCCAATTCCAAAGTGCTTCTACTCCTAAACCAAACCCAATCGCCAGATTTATTCTTCATGCGATATTGACTTTCTAATACGGCATCTGGGTCTTGAGTATCAAATTGATCCACCTCCACCAATAGATGAGTAAGATCTTCTGGATGCAAAAGCTGGTAAAAAGTGTCCATCTCCATGGGGATCTCTAAGGGCTTATATCCTAAAATAGTATACCATGTATCGTTGAAAATAGTCTCTCCAGTTTGAGCGTTAAACTCCCAAAGCGCCATCCCAGCCACTTCTAGAGCTTTGTGAATCTTAGCTAGTTTAAATTTCCGTACCTCTTGGGTGACTGAATTTGTGGTGGACATTTCAATAAATTTATGCACTAAAAGTAACCGAATAGGACTCTTATTTGGTGAAAAACCGAAAGAATTTAAACAGATTGAAGCTGCATTTAAAATACCAAATCAAATAGGTGTAAAAGTTTGTTTTATCTCAAAGAGTATTTCAATTTTGCAGCCGCAAAAATGAGTCAAGAAAAAATAGTTGGAATTAAACGTGAATTAGAGTCTGATTTAAAAGATAATACGCATTGCTTCCATTGTGGGAGTGATTTTGAGGAAATTATTGTGAAGGCTTATGCGCATCGTTTTTGTTGTGAAGGCTGTAAAACAGTCTTTGAAATCCTGGATGAAAACGGTCTAGGAAACTACTACGGTATGGAAGATAATCCGGGGAATAAAATTCTTTCGAAAATTGGAAATAAATATTCATTTTTAGATAGTCCAGAAGTGGAATCTGGTTTATTAGATTTTAACGATGGGGGAGTATCTAGTGTAAAGTTTTATGTTCCAAAAATTCATTGCAGTTCGTGTATTTGGTTGTTGGAAAATATGCACCGATTAGAAAAAGGTATTGTGAAATCCACGGTTAATTTTCTGAAGAAAGAGGTGTATGTGGTTTTTAACGATGAAATCCTTTCCTTGCGAGAAGTGGTAGAGCTAATGGTTTCCATTGGGTATGAACCTAATATTAGTTTAAACGATTACAAAAAAGAAGCAGGGAAAACAGAAGACCGGTCTCCCTACTACAAACTTGGTGTAGCCGGTTTTGCGTTTGGTAATATCATGTTACTTAGTTTTCCGGAGTATTTTGATACTAACGGTTATTTAAATGACAATTTCCGGAAACTTTTTGGCTATTTAAATCTCTTTTTGGCAACTCCCGTACTTTTATATAGTGCATCTGATTATTTTGTTTCTGCCTTTAAAGCGCTAAAAAGAAAGTACCTTAATATTGATTTCCCGATTTCCGTTGGGATTTTGGCACTGTTTGGTAGAAGTTCTTACGAAATCATTTCCCAGAGTGGAGCCGGATTTATGGATTCATTTACCATGTTTGTATTTTTGCTTTTGGTTGGAAAATGGTATCAAAATAGAACGTATCAGGCTTTGTCGTTTGAGCGTGATTACAAATCTTATTTTCCCCTAGCGGTAATTAAGGTATGGGAGGGTCGAGAGGAGCCAATTCCAGTAGGCGATTTAAAAGTGGACGATATTGTGATTTTAAGAAACCAAGAAATTGTTCCAACAGATGCGGAGTTACTAAGCGAAACAGCACAAATTGATTACAGTTTTGTTACCGGTGAATCGGAACCCATTTCAAAAATTCAAGGAGAGAAAATTTACGCAGGTGGTCGTCAGGTTGGAGCGTCCATTCGAATAAAAGTTAAGAAGGTGGTATCCCAATCGTATTTAACCCGACTATGGAATCAAGATACATTTGCTAAAGAAGGGTCGCATTTTCAATCAGTAGTGGATAAAGTGAGTAAGTATTTTACCCTTTTTGTTCTCATAATATCGATATCTACCTTGCTATTTTGGTTGCCTGAAGGCCATTCTTTGGCATTCAAAATTTTCACTTCGGTATTGATTATTGCATGTCCATGTGCCTTGGCGTTAACGCTACCCTTTGCTTTTGGTAATACGATGACCATTTTTGGTAGGAATCGATTTTACCTTAAAAATGCGGAAGCGGTAGAAAAAATGGACCGGATTGATACCCTTGTTTTTGATAAAACAGGTACGTTAACCCAAACGGGAAATGAAGAAGTGCTTTTTGTGGGAGAAAAACTAAATACACAAGAACAGGCGCTGGTTTATTCTTTAGTGGCTCATTCAACACATCCATTAAGTAAAACAATATACCAATTTTTGGAGGGGAATACATCTCAAAAAGTGACGGCTTTTAAAGAGGTGCCATCTCAAGGCTTAGAGGCGAAAGTGAATGATTGTTTGATTAGAATTGGATCCGCTTCTTTTACCCATTACCTGGGGGCATTGAATTCGGATTTGTCATCCAGAGTATTTGTAAATATTAACCAGGTGAATAGGGGATACTTTTTAATAAAGAAACAATATCGGGAAGGGATTTCTGAATTGATAACGAGGTTTAAAAAGGAAGGCTACCAAATTCATCTCATTTCAGGGGATAATGCTTCGGAGTTGGATAACTTAAAGCAATATTTTCCGGAAGGTCATTTACACTTTGATCAAAGCCCGGAGGATAAAATGAATTACGTTAAGACCCTTCAGAAAATGGGGGCAAAGGTATTGATGGTGGGCGATGGTTTAAATGATGCCGGTGCTTTAAAACAAGCGGATGTTGGCTTGGCGGTAAGTGATGATGTTTACAGTTTTACGCCTGCATGTGATGCGATATTAGATGCCGAAAATTTTACCCAATTAAATTCCTTTTTAAGTTTTTCAAAAAGAACCATAAAGGTGGTACGTATTAGTTTTGGAATCTCTCTATTTTACAATACTCTAGGAATGGTATTTGCCATTCAAGGTGTAGTGACGCCATTATTTGCGGCTATTTTAATGCCAATTAGCTCTATTACCGTGGTCGGATTTATTACTCTTGCGATTAGATATTGTGCCCGTCAAAAAAACTTGTAAGTTTTTTTGATCTTCCGCATGTTTCAAGACTCCCCCTAAGAATGTTCCGGTTATTTCTGGCCCTATGAGAACAATTCATGATCAAAGTCATGTTTATGATTGACGAGACTCATGTTTAGTATTGACCAAGCTCACGTTTTGATACTGGCTTACTTCAAATATTTGCTCAAGAAAAACACTTCAATGTCTTTTTTATGAGCGTCATTTTTATATTGGTAGGTTTCAGTCTGTTAGTTGCATTGTTCTTTCTCGGGTCCTTTATTTGGGCGGTTAAGGATGGGCAATATGATGATGATTATACCCCCTCTGTAAGAATGTTGTTTGATGATGACGATTTTAAATCGGATCGCACAAAAAAAACAAAATCACACCAAAAACAATAATCATTAAAATTGCTTCATATGGCTGAAACGAGTACAAATCCGGTTCGAACTTCTCCGGGTAACGTAGAACACTTCGAGTACGATAATGAAATCGTCAGGAAGTTTATCATTGCTTCCGTAGTATTCGGAATAGTAGGGATGTTAGTAGGGCTTACCATCGCATTACAACTGGCATTTCCGGTGTTGAATTTTGACCTGGCCTATACCTCATTTGGTCGTATCAGACCCTTACATACCAATGCGGTGATTTTTGCCTTTGTGGGAAATGGAATTTTTGCAGGGGTTTATTATTCCATGCCTCGTTTGTTGAAAACACCGATGTACAGCAAACTATTGTCAAATATCAACTTTTGGGGTTGGCAATTGGTCATTTTATCTGCGGTAATAACACTTCCATTAGGGATCACCACCAGTAAAGAGTATGCCGAATTAGAATGGCCTATTGATATTATGATTACCCTGGTTTGGGTGCTATTTGGTTGGAATATGATTATGACCATTATCAAACGTAGGGAACGTCATATGTATGTGGCCATTTGGTTTTATTTGGCTACGTTTATTACCGTGGCGTTATTACATGTGGTCAATTCATTCGAGATGCCGGTTCATTTATTTAAATCATATTCTTGGTATGCAGGAGTACAGGATGCGTTGGTTCAATGGTGGTACGGACACAATGCTGTAGCATTTTTCTTAACCACACCCTACTTAGGGTTAATGTACTATTTCGTACCCAAGGCAGCCAGAAGACCTGTTTATTCTTACCGATTATCCATAATTCACTTTTGGGCATTAATCTTTCTGTATATCTGGGCGGGCCCCCACCATCTTTTATATACTGCACTACCAGATTGGGCGCAAACCATCGGTACTGCATTTTCTATTATGTTGATTTTCCCTTCTTGGGGTGGAATGATTAATGGGTTACTTACCTTAAGAGGGGCTTGGGATAGAGTTCGGGAAGAACCGGTTTTGAAGTTCTTTGTAATTGCCATTACCGCCTATGGAATGTCAACCTTTGAAGGACCTATGCTTTCCATTAAATCATTAAATGCTATTGCGCATTATACCGATTGGATTCCAGCTCACGTACATGTTGGAGCTTTAGGTTGGAATGGCTTTATGACATTTGGTATGTTCTATTGGTTAGTTCCAAAAATGTGGAATACCAATTTATGGTCTAAAAAATTGGCTAATGTTCACTTCTGGATAGGTACCATGGGTATTTTGTTTTGGGTCGTTCCTATGTACTGGGCGGGTTGGGTGCAAGCTCAAATGTGGGATGAGTTTAACAATGAAGGAATGTTGGCCTACCCAAATTTCTTACAAACAGTAACCGTTTTAGCTCCTCTTTATAAATTAAGAGCATTAGGGGGACTATTATTCTTTACGGGTATTTTGTTAGCAGCTTGGAATTTAATAAAAACCGCAGGAACAGGAACGTTAGTAAAATCGGAAGCAGCTTCGGCTCCAGCTTTACCGGAAACCTATATAAAACATAAGGGCGATCACTGGCATAGATGGATTGAAAGAAAACCCGTTCAGTTTATGGTTTGGACTTTTATTGCCGTTGCAATCGGGGGGGCGTTTGAAATGTTACCTACTTTCTTAATTGAATCGAATGTACCTACTATAGCGAGTGTTAAACCCTACACCCCTTTAGAAGTGGAAGGTAGAGATTTATATATTAGAGAAGGGTGTAATAACTGTCACTCTCAAATGATTCGTCCTTTCCGAAGTGAAGTAGTCAGGTACGATCCTAACGGAATGGAGTATTCTAAAGCGGGTGAGTTCGTTTACGATCATCCATTTTTGTGGGGGTCAAAAAGAACCGGTCCAGATTTACATAGAATTGGAGCGAAATATGACAATGCATGGCATTACCGTCATATGTTTGATCCGCAGGCTATGAACGAGCAATCCATTATGCCTCGTTATCCTTGGATGATCCGAGACGATTTAGATGTATCCTATATAGAAGGAAAAATTAATGCATTACGTACCGTTGGGGTCCCATATGCAGAAGGCTATGAAAACCAAGCATTGGCCGACCTTGAAAAGCAAGCTGCTGGAATTTCAGCCGATTTAAAATCTAAAGGAATTGAGTGTCCCCCAAACAAAGAAATTGTGGCTTTGATAGCCTATTTGCAACGTTTAGGTACGGATATTCATAAAAAATAATGGAATGCCTCTCCTCTTTAAAATGAGGAGAGGTCTAATTAAAATAGTATGCTGAAATTTATTAAATATCATATGTCAACAATTGAAGGAATTGATGTTTATGCATCCATAGCCTTGGTCTTGTTTGTTCTAATTTTCCTATATGTCGTTTACTATGCATTTTTTGTAATGGATAAGGAAGTGGAACGTGAGCTGTCTAGTTTACCGCTACACGAAGATGATTTAAAACTTAATTAAAACTGAAATCTTTTTGAATATGAAATTATTCGATCAAATATTAAATAATGCTTCTTCCGGATGGAAGCAAAAGGGAATGGCACTGGGAACATTACTGTTAGCATCTCTGGGTACTTTTGCAAACGATGGGTCTGGAATTAGCGATGCGAGTTTAACGTGGGTATTAATTGGAATGATAGGCATTCAAATGGTTATTCTATACGTGATTTCGGGGGTGTTCAAATCATTGACTGGAAATACAGGTATTTGGAAAAAATTCCTAGATAAACCTTCCGTTGGAGTCGTTACAGGTGTTTTAATGTTAATGAGCACTAGGGTGTTTGCACAAGGAGCAAAGGAAAAGTCATTTGTTTTAGATTCAAGTTTAGAATCTTTGTTGATTTCTTTAAATGCACTTTTACTAGTCGTTATTGTGGTTCTTTTAACAAACCTCCGGAAAATCACCAATGCGTTAAAAGGAGAAAGTGAGGAAGAAATTTTGGTTGAGGAAGAAGATATGTTCACCAGTCTTGGTTTAACCGATGCTGTGCCTATTGAACGAGAAAACGAAATTCTATTAGAACACGATTACGATGGGATTCATGAGTTAGATAACAACCTGCCCCCTTGGTGGTTATATGGTTTTTATATCACCATTGTGGCTATGTTTGGGTATATGTATTACTATCTGTTTCATGTAGATAGCCATATAGGCCATACGGAGTTTGTTGCGGAAATGCAAATAGCAGCAGCCGAAGCAGAAGCTCGTGGAAATAGGGTGGATGAGTCTTCCGTAGAATTATTGATTTCTGCAGCAGATCTTGCTGCGGGTAAAAAAATCTATACCACCAATTGTATCGCTTGTCACTTGGCTTCTGGTGGAGGTAGTGTAGGTCCTAATCTAACCGATGAATTCTGGATTCATGGAGGAGGAATTAAAAATGTATTCCGTACCGTAAAAGTGGGGGTTCCTGAAAAAGGAATGATTTCTTGGGAGTCACAATTGTCGCCTAGAGATATACAAAAAGTAGCCAGTTTTGTACTCAGTTTGCAAGGAACAAATCCAGTAGGTGGGAAAGCACCTGATGGGCAAAAGTGGACGGGTGAATAACCGAAAAGGCCGTTTACGAAAACAATTTAATTAATAGATACCTAGACCCATGTGCCTCGCACATAGGGTTAGGTGTTTTTTGTTTCAATACGATACAAATGACCAATATCAATTCAAACTACGGAGAAATAGAAGACGAAAAGGGAAGTTTTAGGGATTCCATTGGTACTTTAAATGAAGAGGGTAATCGTAAATGGGTATATCCCAAAAAACCTTCTGGTTGGTACTATAATAGAAGGACTATTGTAGCGTATTCTTTATTGGCTATTTTATTTGGTGGACCATTTATAAAAATTCAGGGAGAGCCTCTCTTGTTATTCAATATTTTTGAACGGAAATTTATCATTTTTGGTCAGATTTTTTGGCCACAAGATTTCTTCCTGTTCGTCATAGCCATGTTGACTTCTATTGTTTTTATTATCCTTTTTACCACCGTTTTTGGAAGGGTGTTTTGTGGGTGGGTTTGTCCTCAAACCATTTTTTTGGAAATGGTTTTTAGAAAGGTAGAGTATTGGATTGAAGGGGGTTGGAGAAAGCAGAAAAAGCTAGATAAGCTTCCTTGGAATGCGGAGAAAATTTTGAAAAAGGGAGGAAAGAATGGGATATTCTTTTTGTTCTCAAGTATAATTGCGCATACTTTTTTATCGTATATCATTGGAGTAGATGAGGTGAATAGACTTTTAACATCTTCTCCATCGGAGAATTTAACGGGGTTTGTATCCATGATGATTTTTACGGGCTTATTCTATGGGGTGTTTGCCCGGTTTAGAGAACAAGCATGTATTATCGTTTGTCCATATGGACGTTTGCAAGGGGCGTTATTGGATAATAAATCAATAGTGGTAGCCTACGATTTTGTAAGAGGAGAAAGTACAAACGGTCGGTCAAAATTCCGAAAAAATGAGAATAGAACAGAAGTTGGAAAGGGGGACTGTATTGATTGTCATGCCTGTGTAGATGTGTGTCCAACGGGGATTGACATTAGAAATGGTACGCAGTTGGAGTGTGTAAATTGTACCGCATGTATGGATGCCTGTGATGATATAATGGAAAATATCAATTTACCAAAAGGATTAATTCGGTATGCTTCCATTGAAAATATTGAAAAGAAAGAACCGTTTAAGTTTACCCCCCGTTTAGTAGCCTACAGTGCCGTTTTGGGTTTGCTCATGTCGGCAATGTTAGTCCTGCTTACTTTACGATCGCCCATTGAAGCCACTATATTAAGAAGTCAGGGAACGACCTTCCAGAAAATTGAAGGTGGTAAATTACAAAATTTGTATACCTACAAGATTATTAATAAAACCAAAGAGGATATAAAGATTGAATTTAAGCTCGAAAGTTTTAACAAGGCAAGCCTAAAATTGGTCGGGAAATCTCCTATAGTTCCTTCGGGAGGATCCGCAGAGGGGGCTTTGTTTGTTCGGATAGACTCTGTGGATGTGATAAATTACAAAACAAGAATAAAAATTAATTTAATGGACCAAGAAAATATCTTGACTACGGTTAAAACAACTTTTTTAGGACCAATACAATAAGTGTATGAGATTTACTTGGGGCCATGCGGCTGTAGCCATTCCTGTTACCATTGTCGTTGTTTTTACAACGGTATTAATTCTGAGTATGGCGGATAAACGAAAAACAGAATTAGTTACAGAAGACTATTACGCCAAAGAAATCCAATTTCAAGATCAATTGGACCGGGTAAAGAATGCCTTAACTTTACAAACGGATTTTACATGGACAAAGGAGGGAGACTCCTGGGTTTTGGGATTGAAAGGGGATTTTGATTTTCAAGAAATACAGGGAACTTTAACCTTATATAGACCCTCTGATTCTAAATTGGACTTTGAATTACCTATCGTTTTGGATGAACAATATAAACAACGAGTTTCCAGTTCGAAATTTGCGAGGGGGAAATACCAAGTACAGGTATTCTGGACTGTGGAGGGTACGGAGTGTTATTTAGAGAAAAATATTTTTATTCAATAGGTAACCGGAATGATGGAGTGGTGGGCAGCAGTATCTATTGGTTTAGTAAGTAGTTTTCACTGTTTAGGAATGTGTGGACCCATTGCATTTGCCTTGCCTTTAAATCGTTCGTCACTAGGTTCTCAGTTTATTGGGGGAATTACTTATAATCTAGGGCGATTGAGTACTTATGCTATTTTAGGGTTGTTTTTCGGATTACTTGGAAAAAGTTTGGTTATGGCAGGTGCTCAACGAAGCTTATCTATTGGTGCAGGGATAATTATGGTTCTGAGTGTGTTATTACCAAAAGTGTTCAAAGGATGGAATTTAGACTCTTATACCTTTAAATACATCGGAAAGTTGAAGTCCGTTTTTGCAACCATGTTTCGAAAATCGTCTATGGAGGCATTGTTTG